>JAJZJT010000142.1 GCA_021809995.1 Actinomycetes bacterium | reverse complement strand
GGCGGGGGCGGCGGGCGGGGGCGGCGGCGGGGCGGGCGACCGGCCCGGCGCCAACGCCGAGCTCGCGCGCCGGTGGTACCGGTGGCACCCGGCACGGTGCCACGATGGAGCCATGCTCTTCGACGGCGTCTCCCATCAGCTCCCCGACGTCGACCCGGGCGAGACGGCCGAGTGGCTCGACGCCTTCGACGACGTCGTGTCCGTCCACGGCCGCACCCGAGCCCGGCTCCTGCTCCTGCGCCTCCTCGAGCGGGCACGGGAACGCAACGTGGGGTTCCCTGCCACGGTCTCCACCCCCTACGTCAACACCATCCCCACGGCGCTCGAGCCCGACTTCCCCGGCGATGAGCACCTCGAGCGCCGCATCCGCGCCTATATCCGCTGGAACGCCGCGGTGATGGTCACCCGTGCCAACATTCGCTCCGAGGCGATCGGCGGCCACCTCTCGACGTACGCCTCGTCGGCGGCCCTCTACGAGGTCGGCTTCAACCATTTCTTCCGGGGCAAGGACGGCGACGGGCCCGGAGACCTCGTCTACGTCCAGGGGCACGCCTCCCCGGGGATCTACGCCCGCGCGTTTGTCGAGGGACGCCTCGACGAAGGCCAGCTCGACCGGTTCCGGTTCGAGGCGGACGGGGACGGGCTCTCCTCCTACCCCCACCCCCGCCTCATGCCGGACTTCTGGGAGTTCCCGACCGTCTCGATGGGGCTCGGGCCCCTGCAGGCGATCCAGCAGGCCCACCTCGCCCGGTACCTGGCAGCGCGAGGCCTCGCGGACACGACCGGCAGCCGCGTGTGGTGCTTCGTCGGCGACGGCGAGTTCGACGAGCCCGAGACCATCGGGGCGCTCGCCCTCGCCGGCCGCGAGCACCTCGACAACCTCACCTTCGTGGTCAACTGCAACCTCCAGCGCCTCGACGGCCCCGTGCGGGGCAACGGGAAGATCATCCAGGAGCTCGAGGCCGTGTTCCGCGGAGCCGGCTGGAACGTCGTCAAGGTCATCTGGGGGCGGGCATGGGACGACCTCCTCGCCAACGACGTCGACGGCGTCCTCCTCAACAAGATGAACTCGACCGTCGACGGCGAGTACCAGAAGTACGCGACCGAGACGGGGGCGTACATCCGCGAGCACTTCTTCGGCCCCGACCCGCGCCTGTCCGCGCTGGTCGCCCACCTGAGCGACGAAGAGCTCCAGAGCCTCCCCCGTGGCGGGCACGACTACCGCAAGCTCTACGCCGCCTACCGCGCTGCTGTCGAGCACGAAGGCGCCCCGACCGTCATCCTCGCCAAGACGATCAAGGGATGGACGCTCGGCCCCGAGATCGAAGCCCGCAACGCCACCCACCAGATCAAGAAGATGACCCCGGCCCAGCTGCGCGCCCTGCGCGACCGGCTCTACCTCGGCGACGAGCTCCCCGACGACGTGCTCGACGAGCCGCTGCCGCCGTACTTCCGCCCCGACCCGGGCTCGCCCGAGGCCCGCTACCTGGCCGAGCGTCGCCGCGTGCTCGGCGGGCCGCTCCCTCGGCGCCTGGTCCGGTCCATCCCCCTCGAGCCGCCGGCACCGGCGGCCTTCGCCGACCTGCGGGCCGGCTCGGGGACCCAGAGCGCCTCGACGACGATGGCCTTCGCCCGCCTGCTCCGCTCCCTCGTGCGCGACCCGGCCGTCGGTGCCCGGGTGGTGCCGATCGTGCCCGACGAGGCCCGCACCTTCGGGCTCGAATCGATCATCGCCGAGACCCAGATCTACGCCCCCGAAGGCCAGCGCTATACGCCGGTCGACGCCGGCCTGGCGCTGCACTACGCCGAGAGCGAGCACGGCCAGGTGCTGGAAGAGGGCATCACCGAGGCCGGGGCGATGGCCACCTTCGCCGCCGCCGCCACCGCGTACGCCAACTGGTCGACGCCCCTCGTCCCCTTCTACCTCTTCTATTCGATGTTCGGCTTCCAGCGCGTCGGCGACCTGGCGTGGGCCCTCGGCGACCTGCGGGCCCGGGGCTTCCTCCTCGGGTGCACGGCCGGTCGGACGACCCTGAACGGCGAGGGGCTCCAGCACCAGGACGGCCACTCGCTCGTCCTCGCCTCCGCGCTCCCCCACGTCGCCGCCTACGACCCGGCCTTCGCCTACGAGGTGGCGGTGCTCGTCGAGGCCGGCATCCGGGCGATGACCGGGCCCGACCCCGAGGACCGGGTGTGGTACCTCACCCTCTACAACGAGACGTACCCGATGCCGGCGCTCCCCGACGACCCGGCGGACGCCGAGCGGGTCGCCACCGGCGTGGTCGACGGCCTCTACCGCTTCGCCCCGCCACCCGAGCGCGCCCCGAAGGACGGGCTCCACGCCACGGTGCTCTTCTCGGGCACGGCCTGGCGCGCCGCGCTCGCCGCCCGCGACGTGTTGGCCAGCGAGTGGGACGTCGCCGTCGACGTGTGGTCCGCCACGTCCTACAAGGCCCTGCGCGACGAGGCGCTCGCCGTGGAACGGTGGAACCGGCTCCACCCGGCCGAGCCGCACCGCACGTCGCTCGTCACGCGTCTGCTCGCCGACGACGAGGGAGCACCCGTCATCGCCGTCAGCGACTTCGTGCGCGCCGTGCCCGACCAGGTGGCCCGGTGGGTGGGCCGGCCGTTCGTCTCGCTCGGGACCGACGGGTTCGGGCGGTCCGACACCCGGGAGCGCCTCCGGGCGTTCTTCGAGGTCGACGACCGCTCGGTCGTCGTCGCCGTCCTCGCCGCCCTGGCGGACAGCGGCCGGATCGATCCCAAGGTCGTCGCGGACGCCATCGACCGGCTGGGCGTGCCGACGGAGACGTCCGACCCGTGGACGGCGTGACCCCCGCCGGTCGGCGCTGGGGTCCACCCCCCGTCGTGGGCGCAGCACCGGCCGCCCGGGGTGACCGGCTCTGGGCCGTCGGCCTGGCTGGCGGCCACTGAGCACCGAAGCGACAACCTGAGCGGCTGGCCGAGGTGGCAGCGGCCGGCTGACGACACCGCCCGTCCTGTCGTGTCGGTGACCACCGTGCGGGCCCCGGGCGCACGGGGACGTACGCCACCCCGAGCATGACGGGCTCCCTGGCGCGCCGGCGTCGTGGGAGCCGACGTTTGGCGGGACGGCGGGGCACCCCGGCTAGCCTTGGTTCGCCCACCGACGGGCGCGTCCCGACCATCGCGGGGTCCGCCCCGCTCAGCCCGTCGCCACCAGGGAAGGCACGCGCCATGGCACTCCACATCACCCAGGACGCCGACGCCGACGCCCTGCTCACCTCGGACCCCCTCGCCCTGGTCATCGGCATGGTGCTCGACCAGCAGATCCCCCTCGAGCGGGCGTTCCGGGCGCCGCTCGAGCTCCGCCAACGCCTCGGCGGGCGCCTCGACGCCGGCGAGATCGCGGCCATGGACCCCGACGAGCTGGCGGCGCGGTTCTCGGCCAAGCCCGCGCTGCACCGGTTCCCCGCCTCGATGGCCCAGCGGGTGCAGGCCGTCTGCGCCCTCGTCGCCGAGCGACACGCGGGTGACGCGTCCGGCCTGTGGTCGGGCGCACCCGACGGCGAGACGCTCGTTGCCGGCATCGCCGCCCTCCCCGGCTTCGGGCCCCAGAAGGCACGGATCTTCGTCGCCCTGCTCGGCAAGCAGCTCGGCGTGCGCCCTCCCGGCTGGCGGGAGGCGTGCGCCCCCTTCGGTGAGCCCGGGGTCGCCCAGTCGGTCGCCGACATCGACTCCCCCGAGGCGCTCACCAGGGTCCGCCAGGCGAAGCAGCGGATGAAGGCCGCGACCCGGTCCGGGGCCTCGAAGGGATGACCGCCAACGCCGGTGGTGCGGGGAGCCCGACCGGCGGGAGCCCGACCGGCGATCGTTTCGGTCTCACCCGGCGCCGGCTCTACCTGTGCACACCGGACCGGCCGGACCTCGTGGCGTTCGTCGAGGCGTGCGTGCGCGGCGGCGTCGACGTCGTCCAGCTGCGCGACAAGGCGCTCGACGACCAGGGCGTCGTCGCCCGTGCCCGGGCCGTGGCCGCCGTGTGCGCCGCGCACGGCGTCCCCTTCGTGGTCAACGACCGTCCCGACCTCGCCGTCGAAGCGGGGGCCGACGGCGTCCACGTCGGCCAGGACGACGTCCCGGCCGCAGCTGCCCGCGCCATCGTCGGGGCCGACCGCCTCGTCGGATTGTCGACGCACCGGCCCGCCGAGCTCGACGCCGCCGCCTGCGAGCCCGTCGACTACGTCTCTGCCGGCCCCGTGGTGGCCACGCCCACCAAGCCGGGGCGGCCCGGCACCGGTCTCGACTACGTGCGACTGGCCACGTCTCGGTCACCCGTGCCGGTCTGGGTCACGGGCGGTGTGACCCCGGAGACCGTGCCCGATCTCGTGGCGGCGGGTGCCCGCCACTTCGTGGTGGTGCGCTGGCTGACGGGTTCCGACGAGCCCGAGGCCGCCGCCCGGGCGCTCCGGGCAGCGGTCGACGGCGCCCTCGACCGCGCCGGCCGCTAGCCCGCACCAGCCGGATCGGCGCCGCGTCCGGCCGCCTGGCGCCGCCTCCGGGGCTCGACCGTGCCGCCGTAGGAGGCCTCCAGCGGCTCAGGCGCTCACCTGGTCGAGGACGAGGTGCTGGATCTGGACCGACGGGTTGGCCGCTACCACCACGGTCATCGAGCGCACGACGCCGCCGCGCACGGTCACCGACACGTGGGCGTCGAACTGCTGGAACGTGTAGGCGGGGAGCCCAGGCTGGACGAAGTCCGCCGCCGGGGCGGTGAAGTGGTACGTGCCACTGTGACCCGCTTCCTGCACGCCGCTCGCGTGGAGCATGGCGTCGAAGTACTGCCTCACCGAACGGGGGGCGGGCGAGCCCGGCTCCTGGGAGACGAGGATGACCTTGGACCGGTTCACCGCCGCCGACAGCGAGGAGGTGCGCTCGGTCGTCACCCGCAGCGTCCCCGAGAAGCTCGAGGCGTCCTCGGTCGCACGGGCCGCCGACAGGAAGGCGGCGGGCGGGCCCGGGTGCGACATCGACACCCCGACGGCTGCGGCCGCGGCGGCGACGACCACCACGAGCCCCAGCAGCAGGAAGCCGATCACCCTTCGCTCGTTGCCCACGTCTGAGACCTCCGTTCTCGACCGTTGCCGTCAGCTCCGGCGGGGAGGCTAGCGCGCGGCGAGCAACCGTCCCCAGTCCGTGCCCTGCTAGGGAAGGCCCGGCGCCGGCAGCACGCGTGCCCCGGTGGGGAGGCGCACGGGCGGGGACGAGCCCACCGACGAGACGACGATGTCGTCGGCCAGGCCCGGGGCCCGCACGGAGAGCTCCGCCACGTACGACCCTGAGACGGTCGTCACGAACGTGCCGGTCTGCCCGCTCTTGACCACGGTGACCCGGTAGCGCGTCCCGTCGCGATGCACGACCGCGGCCGGCCGCACGTAGTCGGCCAGGTAGGCGGCGAGCGGGTCGTTGCTGCGGGCCGGGGTGCCGAGGTGCTTGTAGAAGGTGAGCCCCCGGGTCGAGGTGCCGGGGGTGACGGTGGCGCTCTGGTACTGGGTCGAGCCCACGACGAAGACGTAGCTGCGGGCGTTGCCCAGCTGGATGTACCCGCCGAGGCGGTCGGGTGCCTGAAAGACGAGGTGAAGGGTCTCGGTCCCCTGCGGCGTGGCGTGCGAGATGTCCTCGGTGTAGCTCGACGCGCCGAGGGTGTTGTCGACGGCCTGCCGGAGCGACGCCTGCCGGGGCGCCTCGGTCACGCCGAGCACGGCGGCGCCGACCGCCACCGCGGCAACGAGCACCAGCAGGAGCCAGCCGACGAGGTTGCGCGAGCGGTCCACGCGTCCGACGCTACGCCCTCCCGGGCGGTCCAGACCCGTCATCCCCGTCTCCGGCCACGCAAGCGACGGGGTGGGCGCTCGCCGACGGAGGCGGGCGGGAACGGCAGGTCGCGGCAGAGGGCGTAGAGCTCGCCGAGCGTCCGGGCGGCAAGGACGCCCTCGAGACGGACCTCGAGCTCCTCAGCAGTCAGACGCCCGTGGGCGTAGTGGTACTGGACGAGCTCGGTGAAACGCTCGCGCTCCTCGGTCGACGCGAGCGGGTCCGACCACCTGCTGGTCGGACCCCGACCACCGTTGCCGGCCGTCGAGGACGCGTCGTCACCGCTCACGCGGCCCAGTATCGCCCAAGTGACGGCGGGACCGGACGGTGCTCGGCCCCTCGGACAACGTCGTCGCCGGCCGCCCCGGGCCGGGGCGGTGCGCACCGGGTCAGATGCCGATGCGCTGGGCGAGGAGCTCGCGGTGGTACGCAGGGTCGCCGAGCAGCAGCTCGGAGGACTTGGCCCGCTTGAAGTACAGGTGGGCAGGATGCTCCCAGGTGAACCCGATGCCGCCGTGGATCTGGATGTTCTCGGCGGCCGCGTGGAAGTACGCCTCCGAGCAGTACGACTTGGCCAGGCTGGCAACCACCGGCAGCTCGTCCGAGTCCTCCGAGGCGGCCCACCCCGCGTAGTAGGCGGCGGACTTGGCCGACTCCACTTCGAGGAGCATGTCGGCGCACTTGTGCTTGATGGCCTGGAAGCTGCCGATCGGCCGGCCGAACTGGATGCGGGTCTTCGCGTACTCGACCGACATGTCGAGGCACCGCTGCGCCCCGCCCACCTGCTCGGCGGCCAGCGCCACGGCAGCGAGGTCGAGGGTCTTCGACAGGACGGGCTCGGCCCCGCCGTCCGTGCCCACCAGCCGGCCCTCCACGCCCTCGAAGACCAGGCGGGCCTGCTTGCGCGTCTGGTCCATCGTGGCGAGCGGCGTGCGGGTGAGCCCGGCGGCATCACCGCCGACGGCGAAGAGCGACAGGCCCGCCGACGTCCTGGCCACCACGAGCACCAGATTGGCCACGTGGCCGTCGATGACGAAGGACTTGTGCCCGTCGAGCTTCCACGTCCCACCCGACTGGGTCGCGGCGAGGGTCACGCCGTCGGCGTCCCACCGGCCCGAGTCCTCGGTGAGCGCCAGCGTGGCGATCGTCTCGCCCGAGGCGATCCCCGGCAAGAGGTCGGACTTGGCCTGCTCGTCGCCCGAGGCGAGCAGCGCGTTCGCGCCGAGGGCGACCGTGGCGAAGAACGGGGCGCACAACAGGGAGGCGCCCATCTCCTCGAGCACGACGACCAGCTCGACGTAGGAGAAGCCGGCACCGCCGTAGGCCTCGGGGATGGTCAGCGACTGGAGACCGATCTGCTCGGCCATCTGGCTCCACACAGCCGGGTCGTACCCCTCGGTGGTCTCCATGAGCCGCCGGACCTCCGTCTCGGGCGACTTGTCCTCCAGGAACCTGCGCACCGACTTGCGCAGCTCGTCCTGCTCCTCGCTGAAGGCGAAATTCATGGTGGTCTCCATCCCCCCTGGGGCGGTCCCCGCACGGGGACGTCGGTCTCCCGTTGTCTACCAGACCGGTGGCCCAGTTGACCAACGGGTCAAGCGGCTCCGAGCTGACCGGGGCGGCCCGGTACGCT
>JAJZJT010000141.1 GCA_021809995.1 Actinomycetes bacterium | reverse complement strand
CGTGGACCCCGGGGGGGCTTCCGCGGGCCCGTCAGGCCCGTCAGGCCCCGGCAGGGTAGAAGCGGGTCGGTTCCCCTTCGGCACCCTCGACCCGCCGGAGCCGGCCGGACGCGGCCAGGAGCACGCAGTGGGCGAGCGTCTCGCCGTTGGCCTGGCGCTGCATGAACGATGCCAGCTCGTCGAAGGGGCGCGACCAGCTCAGGCGCTCGGTGATCTCCCAGGCCGTCACCCCGGGCTGGGCGGTCACCACGCTGTTGATCTCGTCGAGACGTGCGTGGTGGTGGGCGACGATGTCGTCCACGCGATCGGCCAGGCCGGCGAAACGGTACTCGTGAGCGGGGAGGACCTCCTCGGCGTCCAGCGAGCGCACCTTGGCCAGTGACGCGAGGTAGTCGCCGAGCGGGTCGGGGAACTGCTGGGTGTGGACCGAGATGTTCGGCGTGATCCGGGGGAGAACATGGTCGCCTGAGAGGAGGAGCCGGCGCTCCTCGCTGTAGAAGCAGACGTGCCCGGGCGAGTGCCCCGGTGTCCACACCGTCGTGAGGTCCCACCCGGGCAGCGAGACGGGCGCACCGTCCTCGAAGAGGACGTCGGGGGGAGCCATCGTCACCATCGACTTGACGACCATCGAGGCGAAGGCGAGGTCGGGGAGCTTGTCGTCGGGGACGCCGGAGTCGGCGAGCAGGTGGGTCATGTCGGCGACCAGCCGGTCGGTGTCCCCGTAGCGCGCCTCGAGCATCACGGCGTCGTCGGGGTGGAGCCCGATCCACGCCCCCGACACCTCGCGGACGCGGCCGGCCAGGCCGTAGTGGTCCGGGTGGATGTGGGTCACGAGCACGGCCGCCACGTCCGACAGGCTCCCCCCCGTGTCCTCGAGGCCGCGCCCGAGGGCGTCGAACGCCTCGTCGGTGTCCCAGCCCGCGTCGACCAGGGCGACCCCGCCGACGCCGAGCTCGAGCGCGTAGACGAGGACGTAGCGCAAGGGGTTGTCCGGAATGGGGACCGGGATCGACCACAGCCCCGGCCGGACTTGCTCGACAGGGGGGAGGAGCTTGGCGTCCCACGCCTGCTTCTGCCGGGTCCCGGTGATCGTGACCATGGAGAGCACGGTACACGTGCGCCACGCAATGTGGCCTCGACGGCGGATGGAACGGTGGCAAGATCGCACCGGACCGCATCAATCGGACGGATACTCCGCGGAGGAATTGACGGAATGGACCCGCTCGGACCCGACGACACGCGTGACTGCGATTCCTCGATCAGCCGATGAGAGACCGGCAACCCGGCAAGAGGAAATAAGCACGGAGAGTGGCGGCTATGCTCGGTTGCGACGGATCGCACGGAGGACAACTCGAAAACCATTGCATCAGATGGCCACGAGGACACGCCTGGTGGCCACCGTCGGACCGCGGCGGCGCCTGCGGGCGACGGGGCCGTTCGCGAGAAATTGTTTGACGGCCCCCGATCACGTCCATACGATGACGGCTCATTGGAGCGATAACACGCTCCGTGTGAGGGCAGGGACCGGTTCGTTGGATTCACGGAGCGCGTTCGGGACGGTCGGCCGTCGGCCACCGCCGTACCGGCACCGCGCTCGGGGCTGGCGAGCGGCGAGGAGTGTCGGGTGAGCGATCACAGGGGTGCGGTGCCGGCCGAGGAGCCGGACGACGACACAGGGGCGACGTCACGCCCGGCACGGCTCCACCGGGTGCCGGGCACCTTCGTCGGCACGAACGACGCCTACCCGTCCGCGGCTGAGCCGGTGTCCCGGTGGGCTCGCGGCCAGGCGCTCGACGAGGTCGCCTGGCGCCACCGCTTCGAACAGGTGATCTCGCGGTCGCGCGACGCCTTCATCGAGGTCGACGGCGCCGGCATCGTCACCGAGTGGAACCGGCGGGCCGAGGAGACCCTCGGGTGGCAGCGTGCCGAGGTGGTGGGGAGGCCGATCACCGACACCGTGCTGCGCGCCGAAGTGGCGCGAGCCGTCTTCACCGATGCGGCCACCACGTACGCCGAGCTGATCAACCGCGATGCGGTCCCCGCCGGTCGGGACGGTCGCTCGGAGCGCCAGGAGGTCGAGTTCGTCCACAAGGACGGCCACAGCGTGCTGGCCGTCGGCACCATGTTCGCGACCACCTTCGGCGGCGAGCGGCGCATCGGCGGGTTCGTCCACGACCTCTCCGAGCAACGGGCCGCCGAGCAGGCACTCGTGCACGCCTACCTGCACGACTCGCTGACCGGGCTTCCGAACCGAGCCCTGTTCAGCTACCGGTTGGCCTATGCCGTAGCCGAGTCGCAGGGCCGTGCCGGCTCGGTCGCCGTGGTCGTCCTCGACCTGGACCGGTTCAAGTCGGTGAACGACGGCCTGGGCCACGAGGCCGGTGATGACCTGCTCGTCGCCGTGTCCGAGCGGCTCCGGACCGAAGGTCGCGACGCCGAGCTCGTCGCCCGGTTCGGAGCGGACGAATTCCTCGCCTTCTTCACGTCCCGCGACGGCGACGCCGAGCGCCTCGCCGTCCGGTTCGCCAGCGGCGTCCAGGCGGCGCTCGGGGAGCCCTTCGTGGTGGAGGACATCGAGGTGTTCCTCGGCGCCTCCGCGGGAGTCGCCGTCTCCGACGGCACCACCGAGGCCACCGTGCTGCTCGCCAACGCCGAGTCGGCGATGTACCAGGCGAAGCACCGGGGAGGCTCGGCGTTCGAGACCTTCGGCGAGTCGATGCGCATCGAGGTCGTCGACCGGATGACCACGGAGCACTCGCTGCACCGGGCCCTCGAGCGCAGCGAGCTGATGCTCCACTACCAGCCGGTCGTGGACATCCACGACCACGTGCCGGTGGGGGTCGAGGCCCTCGTGCGTTGGCAGCACCCCGAGCAGGGACTGATGGCGCCGTACCGGTTCATCCCGGTCGCGGAGGAGAGCGGGCTGATCATCCCGATCGGGGCGTGGGTGCTCGAGGAGGCGTGCCACCAGCTCCGCGCCTGGCAGCAAGAGGGACCGTCGACCGTGCGGGGGTCGGTGGAGGTCAACCTGTCGGCCCGCCAGATCGACCACCCGGACATCGTCGCGACGGTCGAGCGGATCCTCTCGACCACCGGGCTGCCCGCCGCCAGCCTCACCCTCGAGATCACCGAGAGCGCGCTCATGCGCGACGCTGCCGGGGCGCTCGACGTCCTGCGGGCGCTCAAGGAGATCGGCGTCGCCCTCGCCATCGACGACTTCGGGACTGGCTACTCCTCGCTCAGCTACCTGCAGCGCTTCCCGCTCGACATCCTGAAGGTGGACAAGTCCTTCGTCGACGAGCTGGGGACCGGCAACGGTGGGGGTGAGGAGATCGTCTCCGCGGTCGTCACCCTCGCCCATGCACTGGGCCTGAAGGTCGTGGCGGAGGGCGTCGAGACCGAGCCCCAGCTCGCCGTCTTGCGCGACCTTGCGTGCGACTACGCCCAGGGCTACCTCTTCTCCCGCCCCGTCCCGGCCAGCGTCATCGCCGAACAGCTCGGGCTGACCTTGCCCGTGTGAGCTCCCCGTGCCGGCGGGCACCGGCCGGCCGTGTCACGGCGCCGTGGCACGATGACGACAGCTCGAACCGTGAAGTGGCCCCCACGTAGGACGTGAAGACCTCCTGCGTCGGGGAGACCGGATTCGAACCGGCGACCTCCTGCTCCCAAAGCAGGCGCGCTACCAAGCTGCGCCACTCCCCGGTGGGGCTCCACTCTGCCATGTGCCGAGCCGCGCCGGCGCCGCCGTCTCAGGACGTGGACGTCCTCGGGGCCACACGCCCCCTGGGGCGGTGACCGCCGGCCTGGTCGGCGGCGCACCAGCGGCGACCGGGTCTCCCCCGGCGCGCCCGGCGCGCCCAGTAGCGTCGGCACGTGACCTTCCCGGACGGCGTGCGCCCGCCGGCGCCTCCGCCGGCCAAGGAACCCTCGGTCCGCGTCGCCGTCTTCGACCTCGGGAGCACGTCGTTCCACCTGCTCGTCGTCGACGCGTGGCGCGACGGGACCCTCGTGCCGGTGGCCCGCCGCCGGTCGCTCCTCCACCTCGGGACCGACGTGGCTCGGACGGGGGTCGTCTCGGCCGACCGGGCTACGGCCGCGGTGCGGACCCTCCGCCGGTTGCACCGTGCTGCCGAGAAGGCCGGTGCGGACGTCGTCGTGGCCATGGCGACGGCGGCGCTGCGCGAGGCGGCCAACGGCCCGGCGCTCCTCGATCGCTTCGCCAGCGTGCTGCGGGTGCCCGTGGCCCTCCTGAGCGGCGAGGAGGAAGCGCAGCTCTGCCTGGCCGGGCAGCGCGCCGGCGTGTGGGTGGGTCGCCAGCCCGTGCTCGGGATCGACCTGGGCGGTGGCAGCCTCGAGGCAGGCGTCTACGACGCCTCCTCCGTCTATGGCGTGACGAGCGTGGCCCTCGGCACGGGGCGCCTCCGGGGCGAGCTCGGGACGGGCGACACGCTCGGCGACGAGGGCCGCCGCCGGGTGGAGGCGGTGACGAGTGCCCGCGTCGTCGCCGTCGAGCAACTGGTGGCCGACCATCCCGAGCCCGTGCGACGGGCGATCGCCAGTGGCGGCACGGTCCGTGCGCTCGCCCGCCTGGCGCTCACCCTGCACCGGCCCCCGCCGCCCTCCGAGCTGGTCAACCGAGTCCCTGTCAACCAGGTGGAGCTCCCGGCTGACCAGGTTGCCGAGCTCGCGGAGCGCCTCGTGGGCACGGACCTCGCGACACGTCTCGCGCTGCCGGGCATGCAGGCCCGACGGGCACCCCACCTGCCGGTCGGGGCGGTCGTGCTGGACACCCTGCTCGCCCGGCTCGGCTTCGACCGCGTGGTGGTCAGCGAGTGGGGACTGCGCGAGGGGGCGGTGCTGGGTGCGCTCGCGCTCGACGTCGGTCGACGGGGGGAGCGTGCCGTCAGCGGGTGACGGTGGGGACCGAGCCGGGCAGGTGCAGGGGGTGGCCGCCGGAGGGAGAACGCGATCCAGTCAGCTGGCCATGCCGTTGGTGCCGGTCCCGGTCCGGCCGGCCAGTGCGTTCTCTCCTTCCAGCATGCGCTCGACGTCGCCGGGCAGGAGCGGCGGGCTGAAGAAGAACCCCTGCGCCGTCGTGCAGCCCCGCTGGAGCAGGACGCGGCTCTGGTTCGACGTCTCCACGCCCTCGGCGACGACGTCCAGGCCCAAACGGTGGGCCATCGAGATGATGGCGGCGACGAGCGTGCTGCTCTCGGCCTCCGGGCCGAGGACTTGCACGAAGGACTCGTCGATCTTGAGGGTCGAGACGGGGAAGGTGCCGATCCGGCTCATCGACGAATTGCCCGTGCCGAAATCGTCGATTGAGAAGCGGACGCCCAGGCGGCGGAGCTGCTCGATGTTGCGCGGCGCGACGCCTGTCTCGTCGAGGACCACCCGCTGGGTGATCTCGAGCTCGAGGAGGGAGGGGTCGAGGCGAGAGCCGGCGAGCGAGCGGCGGACGTTCTCGAACAGCTCGGGGTTGGCCAGGTCTCGCGAGGCGAGGTTGACCGAGAGGCGCAGTGGAGGCAGGCCGTCGTCTGCCCAGCGGCGGACCTGTTGGCACGCCTCTTCGAGCACCCAGGTGTCGAGGGCAACGATGAGGTTGCTCGACTCGGCCACCGGGATGAACGCTTGGGGCTCGAGTACCCCGTGGCGCGGGTGTCGCCAGCGCACCAGGGCCTCGACGCCGACGACCTGCGTGGTCTTCAGATCGATGTAGGGCTGGTAGAGGAGGAAGAACTCGCTCCGCTCCAGGGCCGAGCGCAGCTCGCTCTCGAGGTCGGCACCCTCGTTCGCCGACACCTCGGCCTCCGTGTAGAGGTGGAAGGTGTCGCGGCCGAGCGCCTTGGAGCGGTACATGGCCTCGTCGGCGTGGTTGAGGAGCTCGTCGTAGGTGGTCCCGTGCTCGGGGGCGAGGGCGATGCCGATGGAGCCGGACGCCCGGACCTCGCGCCCGAAGACGTCGTAGGGGGCGTGCAGCACTTCGAGCGAGCGTCGGGCCAGGTGCTCGACGGCGTCGCGGTCGGAGAGCCCGGGGAGCAAGACGGCGAACTCGTCACCCCCGAGGCGGGCCACGGTGTCCTGGCGGCGCACCGTCTCGCACAGCCGCTGGCCGACCTGGCGGATGAGCTCGTCGCCGGTCGCATGCCCCATCGTGTCGTTCACGTTCTTGAACTGGTCGAGGTCGATGAAGAACATGCAGAGGCCCTCACCAGCCCGGCGGGCCCGGGCGAGCTCCTGGCGGACACGGTCCTCGAGGAGGCGGCGGTTGGGGAGGCCGGTCAGGACGTCGTGCCATGCCATGTGCGAGATGCGTTCGAGGAGGCGGGCGTTCTGCAGCGACGTTGCCGCCTGGTCGGCCAGGCCCGAGAGCCGTTCGTGGAGGTCGCGGCCGCGGGCCACCGAGGGCGGGAGCGGCTTGGTGAAGTTGGCCGCGACGACGCCGAGGAACTCGTCGGCGGCGACGAGCGGGGCGATCACCGAGGCCTCCGTGTCGGTCTGGAGCAGGACCTCGTGGAGGAACGGATCTTGGGTAGCGCGGTCGATGACGATGATCGAGCGCGTGTCGATCACGTGCCGCACGAGCGGGGTGTCTTCGGACCGCAGCACGACACCCGACCGGGTGGGCTCGCCGGTCGCTGTCGCCCGATCGTCGGGCGCGACGCCGCTCGACGCCTCGCCTCCGGTGGTGTCGCGGCGCGTCCCGAAGGTCGTCTTGGGGGGTTGGCGTCCGGCCGTGCGGGCGTGGACCACCAGCTCGCTGCGTGCTCCGTCCCACAGCATGACCGTCGCGTGGTCGCAGCCGAGCACGGAGGTGGCTGAGTCGGCGAGCAGTTGGGCGACGGCATCAGTGCTGGTGAGGCGGGCGAGGGCCCCGGAGAAGTCGAGCAGCGCCCGCCGCGTGGCGTCGCTCGCTCGCGCCTCCTCGAGGGCGGTCACGACGTCGAGCGCCGTTGCCGCGTAACCGGCGTAGAGGGCGAGCATGCGTCGCTCGGACTCGAAGTAGCGGACCCCCGGCGGGAAGACGGCGGCGAGGCGGCCGTAGCGACGACGCGACGACGCGATGTCCACGATGAGGCGCGACCCGTCGCCGTCGTCAGGGATGTCGCGCCAGAGCTCGTTGGCGAGCACCTGGGCCTCGTCGTCGTCGAAGCCGTGGTGGTGGAGCTGGATGGGCGCTTCGGGAGAGGTCCTGACGACGAGGAGGTACTTGGGGGCGCTCACGGCGCGAGCCGCCCGCGAGGTGATGCTCGCGAGCAGCGTGTCGATGTCCTCCTCGCCGAGGAGCTCGGCGGCCGTCGAGAAGACGCCCTCGAGGCGCTCGGTCATCTGGTCGAGCTGCGAGCTCAGCTGGGCGATCCGGGTCTCGGCGTCGAGGACGAGCCCGGAGGCACTGCTCGTGGGGCGGGCCGTGCCGGAGCCTCCGAGCTCCGGACCGGGCGGGGCAGCCGGTGGCGGGGCAGCCGGTGGCGGGGCAGCCGGTGGCGGGGCAGCCGGTGGCGGGGCAGCCGGTGGCGGGGCAGCCGGTG
>JAJZJT010000140.1 GCA_021809995.1 Actinomycetes bacterium | reverse complement strand
GGCTGGTCGTAGGGCGGGAGCGGCTGGCCCGGCGGCTGGCCGTAGGGCGGGAGCGGCTGGCCCGGCGGCGGTCCCGGGGCCCGCTCGTCCCCGTCGTCCGGTGTCGGTGGTGTCGTGTCGGTCATGGCCCACTCGCTCTGCCTACGGCGTCCGAAGTCGGAGGCCGATGCGTCGTCGCGCACCGCCGAGCGGCGACCGCTCCGGCGGGACGACGCCCGCGATTGTGGCATGCGACCGGCACAGTCGGGGCGATGACCCGACCGGGGTGGGCCTCCCGTCTACCGTGTCGGTTCGGTGCTCCTCGCTCGCCCCCACATCCCGTGCGCCCGTCGCGTGCCCACCCCGACCGGCGGTGGTCGACCGTGAACTGGGTCGACATCGCCATCCTGGCCATCGTCGCCGCGGCAGCCGTCCACGGCTTGCGGGTCGGGGCCGTCCTGCAGGTCTTTTCCTACGGCGGGTTCTGGGTCGGCCTGGCGCTCGGCGCCCTGCTCGCCTCGGTCACCGTGCGCGGCTTCCACACGTCGACGGCGCGGACGGTGGTGGCCTTCGCCACCATGCTCGGGATCGCCGTCGCGCTCAGCGGTCTCGCGCGCTTCGTGGGCTCGTTGCTGTTCCGGCGGGTCCACCGGAGCATGCTGGGGGGGTTCGACTCGGCCCTCGGCGTCATCGTCTCGGTGGTCGCCTCGCTGCTCGCCGCCTGGCTGGTGGCGAGCATCCTCGTCAACACCCCGGACACGCAGTTGAACGCCGCGGTCTCCCGATCGCGGATCATCCGCTCACTGGACGCCGTCCTGCCGCCCCCGCCCTCGATCTTCTCGCGCATGCAGTCCTTCCTGTCGGCTCAGGGGTTCCCGCTCACCTTCGCACAGCTCGCCCCGGCGTCTGCCGGGCCGGTCACCGTGGCGTCGGCCTCCGAGGTCACCGCCGCCGTCGCCGCGGACGGCCCCTCGACGGTGAAGGTGGTGGGGGAAGGGTGCGGGCAGATCCAGGAGGGCTCGGGCTTCGTCGTGGCGCCCGGCGTCGTCGTCACCAACGCGCACGTCGTCGCCGGCATGCCCCACCCGGTCGTCCAGGACAGCTCGGGCACGCACCCCACCACGGTCGTCTACTTCGATCCCCGCTTCGACCTCGCCGTCATGCGGGTGGCAGGGCTTCCCGAGCGCCCGCTCGTGCTCGACCCGACCGACGCGCCGAGGGGGACGAAGGCGACGGTGCTCGGCTACCCGGGCGGCGGGCCCTTCACGGCGGTCCCGGCAGGCGTGATGGCGTCCTTCGACGCCGAGGGCCGCGACATCTACGGGCAAGGCCTGACAGTTCGCAACGTCTACGAGATCGAGGCCGTGGTGCGGCCGGGCAACTCGGGAGGACCGCTCGTGGCGCCCGACGGGCACGTGCTCGGCGTCGTGTTCTCACGCTCGACGACCAACGGCGACATCGGCTACGCCCTGACCTCTCCGGGCGTGCTGAGCCGCGTCCGCACCGCTGAGCAGTCGACCGCGGCGGTGAGCACCGGGCCCTGCACGAGCGGGTGAGCGGGGCGCCTGCCCTCGCGACGAGGGGGTTCGGCGACTAGACATGGGGCCCATGGCGCTCCCCATCGAGGACTACGGGGTGATCGGCGACCTCCACACGGCCGCGTTGGTCGGCAGGGACGGGTCGATCGACTGGCTCTGCCTCCCCCGCTTCGACTCGCCGGCCTGTTTCACCAAGTTGCTCGGCACGTCCGAAAACGGCTCGTGGCGCCTCGCCCCGAAGGGCGTCGAGCGGGCGACGCACCGCCGCTACCGGGGCGAGTCCCTCGTGCTCGAGTCCGAGTTCGTCACGTCCGAGGGCACGGTGCGGGTGATCGACTGCATGCCGATCCGCCAGCGCCACCCCGAGGTGGTCCGGCTGGTCGAGGGCGTCCGGGGTCGCGTCAACATGGAGATGGTGCTGACCATCCGCTACGGCTACGGCCAGGTGGTCCCGTGGGTGCGTCGGCTCGACGGCACGCTGACCGCCGTCGCCGGGCCCGACGCCCTCTCGCTGTGGACCCCCGTGCCGACCCACGGCGCCGACTATGCGACCGTCGCCGAGTTCACGGTCTCCGAAGGGCAGCGCATCCCCTTCTCGCTCGCCTGGTTCCCGGCCAACGAGGAGCCTCCACGACCCGTCGACGCCGTCTACGCCATCGAGGACACCGAGACGTGGTGGCACGACTGGGCGTCGCAGTGCACCTACGAAGGCGACTACCGGGACGCCGTCGTCCGTTCCCTCATCACCCTGAAAGCGCTCACCTACCAGCCGACCGGGGGCATCGTCGCCGCCGCCACCACGTCCCTGCCCGAGGCCCTGGGCGGGAACCGCAATTGGGACTACCGCTTCTGCTGGCTGCGTGACGCCACGCTCACCCTCGAGTCGCTGATGCGCGGCGGCTTCTACGAGGAGGCCCTGTCGTGGCGGGACTGGCTGCTGCGGGCCATCGCCGGCGACCCGTCGCAGATGCAGATCATGTACGGCCCGGCCGGCGAGCGCCGGCTCGACGAGTGGGAGGCGGACTGGCTGCCCGGCTACGAGGGGTCGACGCCCGTGCGGATCGGCAACGCCGCGGCTGGCCAGTTCCAGCTGGACGTCTACGGCGAGGTCATGTCGGCGCTCTACGAGGCGTGCCGGGCCGGCGACCTGGTCCAGGACCCGGCCTGGGACGTCCAGCGGGCGCTGATGGACTTCCTCGAGACGGGGTGGCGCGAGCCCGACGACGGCATCTGGGAGGTCCGCGGGCCCCGGCGCCACTTCACACACTCGAAGGTCATGGCCTGGGTGGCCATCGACCGGGCGATCAAGACCGTGGAGGAGTGCGGCACCGAGGGGCCCGTCGACCGGTGGCGGGCCGTCCGCGCCGAGATCCACGACCAGGTCTGCGACGAGGGGTTCAGCACCACCAGGGGCTCCTTCACCCAGTACTACGGTTCGGACACCCTCGACGCCAGCCTGCTCATGATCCCCCTGGTGGGCTTCCTCCCCGCCCACGACGCCCGGGTGCGCGGCACGATCGAGGCGGTCGAGCGGGAGCTCGTCGACGGCGGGTTCGTCCTCCGCTATCGGACTGCCGACGACGGCGCGGTCGACGGGCTCTCGGGCCGCGAGGGCGCCTTCTTGGCTTGCTCGTTCTGGCTGGTCGACTGCCTTGCCATGCTCGGGCGCGACCACGACGCGCGCCAGCTGCTCGACCGGCTGCTGTCGCTCCGCAACGACCTCGGGCTCCTCGCCGAGGAGTACGACCCGGTCGCCGGGCGCCTGGTCGGCAACTTCCCACAGGCCTTCTCCCACGTGTCCCTCGTCAACTCGGCGGCGAAGCTGGCCGGTGCGACGCTCCCCGAGGTCCGGCCCGAGACCCTGGTTCGGGCACGCCGGCTGATGGCCCGCTCGGCGTCCGGGACGGGGCGTCTGCACCTGGGGGGCCAGGTGTCCTCTCGTCTGACCCAGCGTCGTGCCCGGCGCGCCGCCGAGCCGAGGGCCCGCTGGGACGGCACCGAGCGCCGGCGCGGGCGGGACCGCCGCGGCGGAGGTGCACCCGGCGCGGAGCGCCGGAGCGGCGCGCCACCCACCGGAGAGAGCTAGGTCGTCCCCGGGTCCCCCCGGGGCCCCGCCCGCCACCCGACCGCAAGGAGGTCCACATGCAGGCACTGACCGTCGTCCCGCTCTCCAAGGGGTCGGCCCGGCTCGACGACGTCCCCGAGCCACCCGAGGAGGACGGCCCCGTGCTCGTCGAGACGCTCGGGGTCGGCATCTGCGGGACCGACATCGAGATCCTCTCGGGCGAGTACGGCTGGGCGCCCCCCGGGCGTGAACGCCTCGTGCTCGGCCACGAGTCCCTGGGCAGGGTCGTCGAGGCCCCGTCCGGCAGCGGGCTGGCCGCCGGCGACCACGTCGTGGGCATCGTGCGGCGTCCCGACCCGGTGCCGTGCAGCAACTGCGCGGTCGGCGAGTGGGACTTCTGCCGCAACGGGAAGTACACCGAGCGCGGCATCAAGGAGCACGACGGCTACCTCTCCGAGCGGTACCGGATCCAGCCCGACTTCGTCGTGAAGGTCGACGAGGGCCTCGGCATGCTCGGGGTCCTGCTCGAGCCGACGAGCGTGGTGGCCAAGGCGTGGGAGCAGGTCGACCGCATCGGTGGCCGTGCCCACTGGAGCCCGTCCTCGGTCGTCGTCACCGGGGCCGGGCCCATCGGCCTGCTCGCCGCCATGATCGGGGTGCAGCGAGGCCTCGACGTGCACGTCATCGACCAGGTCGAAGACGGGCTCAAGCCGAAGCTCGTCGCCGAGCTGGGCGCCACGTACCACACCGGGCCGATCGAGCAGGCCGTCGAGGCGCCCGACATCGTCCTCGAGTGCACCGGTGTGTCCTCGCTCGTCCTCGACGCCATGGAGCACGTGGGCCCGGGTGGCGTCGTCTGCCTGACCGGCGTGTCGTCGGGCGGCCGCCCGGTCGAGGTCGACGAGGGTGACCTCAACCGGTCGATGGTGTTGTCCAACGAGGCCGTCGTCGGCTCGGTCAACGCCAACCGTCGCCACTACGAAGCCGCCGCCGAGGCGCTCGCCGCCGCCGAGCGCAGTTGGCTGTCCAAGCTGGTCACGCGTCAGGTGCCGCTCGCCTCGTGGCAGGACGCCCTCGACCGCAAGCCCGACGACGTGAAGGTGGTCATCCAGGTGGCCACGCCGTGAGCGGGTCCCACGACCGTGCCGGCGGGTCCCACGTGGCCCGCCCCGCTGCCGGCCGGGTGATCGCCGAGGGCGTGATCGAGATCGACACCCTCCTCGGGGGGTGGGAGCGGGTGACCGCCGGCTACCTGATCGACGGGCCCGCACCCGTGCTCGTCGAGACAGGCAGCCAGAGCTCGGTCCCGGTGCTCCTCGAGGCGCTCGGCACGTTGGGGATCGCCGCCTCGGACCTGGCCGGCGTGGCGGTGACCCACATCCACCTCGACCACGCCGGCGGGGTGGGCGACGTGGCCCGGGCCTTCCCAAAGGCCACCGTCTACGTCCACCCCAACGGGGCTCGTCACCTCGCCGACCCCACCCGGCTGATCGACTCGGCCTCCCGCGTCTACGGCTCGCTCCTCGACTCCCTCTACGGCCGCCTCGACCCCACGCCGACCGAGCGGCTCCACGTGCTCGAGGACGGGGAGGCGATCCAGGTGGGGCCTGGCCGCGAGCTCGTCGCCGTCGACTCGCCCGGGCACGCCAAGCACCACGTCGCCCTCCACGACTCGCTGTCGGGCGTCCTCTTCGCCGGGGACGCCGTCGGCGTCAAGCTCCCCGACGGAGGCGTGCTGCGCCCGTCGACGCCGCCGCCGGACTTCGACCTCGACCAGGCGCTCGGCTCGCTGCACCGCTTCGGCGAGCGCAGCCCGGCCGGCATCGCCCTCGCCCACTACGGGCTGCTCGGCCAGCCCGCCGACCTGCTCGAGGAGGCCGAGGGCACGCTGCGCCGGTGGGCCGAGGTGGCCGAGGCGGCGTTCCGCTCGGGTGCCGACGTCGCCGACGCGCTGGCCGCCACCTTCGCCCACGACCTCGACGGGGTGGCCGACGAGCACCGTCGGAAGCTCGATGTCATGAACGGGGTGCACTCGAACGCCGCCGGCCTGACGCGCTGGCTGTCGAGGCGTGCCGAGCGATCGGCTGCAGCGGACGAGCGCTGACCGGGCCGCCGCCCGCTCAAGGTCCGCGTGGAAGGTGCCGACACCATCGTCGTGGAGACGGGCGGGGAGGAGCCGGAGTCCCTCAGGCAGCGGATCGCCCGGCTCGAGCGCGACCTTGCTACGCAGCGGTCGCTCGCCGACCTCACCGAGCGCTCCCCGCACCCCGTCGTCGTCCACTGCGACGGCAAGATCCGCTGGGCCAACCCCGCCGCCGCCGCGCTCATCGGTGCCCTGCCGGTCTCGCACTACATCGGCCGAGACGTGCTCGACTTCCTCGCCCCGGAGTCGAAGGGGCCGGTGGCGGCACGTATCGCCGAGCTCTTGCGCGACGGGACACCACAGGCGCCGGCCGAGGCGCACCTCGTCGCCGAGGACGGGACCACGGTGGCCACCGAGTGCAGTGCCACGCTCGTGGAGTGGGACGGCCGCCCGGCGGTGCACCTCGTGCTGTGGAACGTCACCGAGCGACGCAACGAGGCGAGCCGGCTCGCCTGGGAGGCCAACCACGACCCCCTCACCCGGCTCGTCAACCGCCAAGCCGTCTCCCAAGAGGTCGCACGCCTCCTCGACCCCTCGGTGGGGGCGGTGACCGGCACGCTCGTCGCCGTGCTGCTCGTCGACCTCGACGGGTTCAAGGCGGTCAACGACGCGCTCGGCCACCAGGCCGGGGACCTCGTGCTCGTCGACGTCGCCCGCCGCCTCGAGACCGCCGCTGTGGGGAAGACCGTCGGCCGCCTCGGCGGCGACGAGTTCGTGGTGGCGTGGCCCTCTGGCCGCTTCGGCGAGGTGGCGCGGGTCGCCGCTTCGGTCACCGCGGCGATCGCCCTCGACGTGACGCTCGAGCCCTCGGGACAGGTCGCCTCGATCACCGCCAGCGTGGGGGCGGCCGTCGCACGCCCGGGCTCGATGTCCGTCGCCGAGCTCATGCAACGTGCCGACCAGGCCATGTACCGGGCCAAGCGCACCGGCGGCGGCTGGGCGTTCGACGAGCCATCGTTCGCCGATGCGTCACGGGCGCCGGCCGGCCAACCGGACGGGGCCGTCCCACGTCCTGCTCAGCCCGCCATGCCGGGCCGGGCGTTGACCGAGCTGTAGGCCGGCGAGCCGACTACGACCGGCCGGGGCTCGTGGCCTCGACCTAGCCTGTGCCGGTGTCGGGCGGCGACGTGCCGCCGGAGCGGGACCGCAGGAGGGGACGATGGCCACACGAGCGCTCGGACGGCTGGCGCGTGCCGTGCGCGTCCCCGGTGCGCCGGCCGGCCCCGAGCCCGCCCTCGACGACCCGTGGTTCCGGGTGCCCGATGCCCTGGCCGTCACCCCCGAGGAGCGGGGACGCGTCCTCGTCGTCGGCGAGTGCTTGGCCGAATGGTTCGCAGCGGGGGCCGCCGAGGTCGGCCGGGCGACCGACTTCGTGCTGTTCAACAACTACGCGTCGCTCCCCGCCGAGCTGCCGTCCCCCGCCGAGTCCTACGACTTCCAGGTGGTGCTCCTCCCGCTCCGCAGCATCGTGCCCGAGTGGGCGTACCTCCGCCTCCCCGTCGACGACCCGGCACCTTGGCGCGACCTGTGGGGCCAGGCCGAGGCCTCCCTCGAGCGGATGCTGTCGGCGGCCCTCCGCTACCAGGACGACCACGGGCTGCTGACGTTCGTCGCCGGGTTCCTCGTGCCCCAGCAGAACCCGCTCGGTCGGCTCTTGCCCAGGAACGACCCGCGCAACCTGGCCCGCCTGGTCCGGCACCTCGACGACCTCGTGGCCGACCGGGTCGCCGCCGTGTCGGAGACCTACTTCTTCGACGTGGACGCCGTGGCGGCCAGCATCGGCAAGCGCTACGTGCAGGACGACGTGGTGAACGCCAGCACG
>JAJZJT010000139.1:543-7591 GCA_021809995.1 Actinomycetes bacterium | reverse complement strand
GTCGGAGCCGTAGGCCTCGGCGGTCCACAGCGAGTCGTAGCCCAGGCGCTCCGCCTCCGCCACCTGGGCGATGGCGTTGGGCGGAGGTCCCGAGCCCCAGTACCCCAACTGCAGGCCCAGCTTCATGCTTCCTCCTGGTCGATCCGAGCCATCCTGCCCGCGGGCGGCCTGCGGGGCAAGTGATCGTCGGCCTAAGGGGCACGGGATCGCCGGACTGCGGGGGACGGGATCGTCGGTGTGGACGGTGGCCGGTCAGTTGTAGCCGGCGGTGGTCAGTGAAGTGGTGTGTCGGTCTCCCCGGTGGAGTGAGAGGGGATGGCAACCAGGGTGACAACCGGCTCGATCGTCTTCAGGATGCGGCCGATGGTGGTGGCGAACGTCACGATCCCCGCGACAACCGGCCCACGAGCTGGGACCCGTGGAGCACTACCGGTCGCGGGAGGCCTCGGTGTCGACAACCGCCGCCGATCGAAACCGTGCGAGCGCCGCCTGCCCCGGAGCGATCCGGTGTGGTCGCAACAGTGGGAGCACCAGGCGCACCAATGTCCAGGCGGCACCGTGTTGCCTCCGCGCGTACAGTGCACCCGAGCGCCAGCGGTGCTCCGTTGCTCGTCGTTGATCGTCCGGCGCGCCGGACGAGCCGCCGCCGAGGTGCACCGCCGGTGGCGTCGCGGCCACCACTATCTTCGCCGCAGGGTCGGCTCGGGCCAGTCGCTGGCTCAGGTCGATGTCCTCGAAATACAGGAAGTACGACTCGTCGAAGCCCCCCACCGCTGCCATCAGCGCGGTCGGGACGGAGATGACCGCTCCCGACACCCAGTGGTCAGTGAGCGGGTACCGCCCCGGCGTCGTTACCTGGGACCAGCGGTGCGCCGCCGCCCGATCCCCCATGACTGCCAGGGCGAGCTGGCGCCGCTTGCTCCCACGCGGCATCAAGCCGACCGCTCCGGAGAAGGTCGACAGGACTCCCACCGGAGTCGGGTAGGGAACGACAACCCGCGCCGGTGTGCCCGACGGGTCGACGAGGGGAACGGTAACGATGTCGTGCTCGGCTCCCTCAGCCAGTGCCTGCCAGTGGACGTGCTGCAGAGCGACGTCCGGGTTGCAGATGATCACCCGGTCGGTCCTGACCTGGCGAAGTGCAAGGTTGACTCCAGCGCCGAAACCCAGGTTGGTGCCGGGGTGCACATGACGCACCCTGGGGTGGTCGCATCCCGTGTCGGGGAGCTGGTCGTCGTTGTGGACAACGACGACCAGCACGTCCTTGGGAACCCAGGCGAGATCCAGCCTGTCGACGCCGTAGGCGACTACCACGGCGGTCGCGGTCATGGGACCTCCCGAATCGGCTCGATACCAGGCTGGCCGGCCGAGATCGGCGTGGTGTCGCGCGCCCGCCAGATGAGCACGGCCAGAGCGACGGCCAGCACGGCTTCGGATACCAAGTTGGCGATGGCTGCGCCATTGGTGCCGTAGGTCGGGATCAGGCCGAGGTTGAGCCCGACATTGAGTGCCAGGCCGACCCCCATCGCCCACGTGAACCGCCAACCGGTGGAGATCGCTGCGACGGGTGCGGCGGTTGCCGCCACCGCTCCCGGCAGCGCCGATGCCAGCAGCAGGATCAAGGTCGTCCGAACGGACCCGAACGAGGGCCCGAAGACGCCGACCAGCACCTGATGCGAGAAGACAGCCACGACGGCGCCGGAGACGGCGGCCAGTCCGGCCGACAAGGCAAGGAGCGGTCGTGTGGCGCGCCATCGCTCGCTCCTGCGGAGGCCGCCGGTCACGGAGATGCTGAGCGAGCCGAGGGCGGCGGGCGCGAGCAGCACGGCGTCGAGCACGCGGTCGGCAGCGGCATAGTGTCCGGCGAGCACCGGCCCGTCCAACTGTCCCAGCAACCAGGTATCCACGCGGGCGTAGAGGATGGCGGCCACCAGGGCGAGGGCGAGGCCGATCGAACGGCGGATGCGAATGTCGGCGAGGTCGGGCTCCGCTGCAGCGCGACGGAGATGCCGCTGAGCTACCAGGGAGATCGTGGCAGCCGAGCAGATGTCGGCGAGCGCGTAGACGGCGACGGCTGCCAGCAGGCCACCACCGTTGAGCAGCCACAGGCTACCGACAAGGAGCACGCCGGCCCGCGACACCACTTCGTTGGCGGCGTCGACGTGGGCGTGACCGAGGGCAGTGAGGCCGGCGATCTCCGAGCCGTAGACCGCCGTGCCCAGGATTGACGCGCTGAAGATGACCGGCGGCCAGAGGCTTCCGCCACCGGAGGACGTGTGGTAGAGGAGGATCAGCACGATCGAGGCCAGCACTCCGAGGGCGAGACGGCGGCGGACGACCGACAGGAGCAGCCGGGGATCGAGCACGCCGAGACGGGCGACCTCGCGTGCCATCGCGGTCTGCAGGCCGAGGTCGGCCAGGATGCCCACCATGGTGCCGAGGGCGAGAAGCAGTGCCAGCTGTCCGAACGCGCGGTTCGAGAGGTTGCGAGCGGCGACGACGAACCAACCGGCGGACAGCACGGTGGCGGTGCCTCGGCCGGCGACGAGAGCGACGAACTGGGTGCCGAACCGCCTGCGGTCCATGGTTAGGAAGCCGGGTTCGGATGCATCCTGCGGAGGTTGCGGGCAAGCGACGGTGCATGCCGCTTCACCAGTTCTTTGGTGGCTTGGCGCCCGATTCGGCTCGCGGTCGTGACGAGGAGGGAAGGGGAAAGGACTCCGGGCGACGGTGCGGTGCGCACGGCGTTTGCCAAGAGCGTGCGGTCCCGGTAGACGTGGGCAAGGCGGAGCAGGAGCTGCCCCCGTTCTGGTGTCGACATCGTCCGGATGGGTGCCAGCTGCGCAGCGGAGCCGAGAACCTCCAGGATCTGTTCGATCCGGTGGTCGTAGGTGTGGCCGGCCGCCACGATCGCCCGCCCCTGCGGCACCGGCATCGAACCTGTCGCGAGCTCGTGGAGCCGGTCCACGACGGCGTCGATGTCCGAAAAGTCGACCACGTAGAAGTCACGGTCGCGAACGGCGATCTCGGCGGCGCCGTTGCCGACATCGGGCATGACGACCGCTGCGTCGCACGCCAGCCCCTCGAAGAACCGCATGTTCAGGTCCATCGCCACCGCCGGGTTGACCACGAGCCGGCTGTTTGCGTAGATCATCCCCATCTGCTCGGGGGTCTGCTGCCGTCGCCAGTCGTTGGTCTTGAGCCGGCGCTCGACGGCGCCCATCAGCGCGGCGCGGTTGGTGGACGGCCACGCGTTGCCCACGAATCCCACGTCGAAGCGGTCGCCCCGCTCAATGGTGGTCAGCCATGCGGGGGCAGCCAGGGGGAGCCAGTGTGCCTGCGGGTGGACGGCAGCCACCGCCGGAAGCAGGTCCTTCTGTGCCACGAAGACAACATCGAACAACATGGCCTGCAGCAGGGTGAGGTCCAGGTGCAGATGTGCGTCGATGAGGTAGCCGGAGGTCAGGCTCGTCGTGCGGTGAGCGTCGGTGGGGAGCGACGTGACCCCGGACTCGATCCACAGGTACCGGTCGGGGGAGCGGTCGTCGATCACCACGTGCTTCCGATGGCCCGCCGGCCAGGCCCGCCCAACGCCCTGCCGCTCGGCGGCCTCGGCGAAGTGGCTGCCAGTCGTGCCCACGTGGTGCCCGTAGTGCACAACGAAGGAGCTGCTCATCGGGAGTATGGTGCCACACCGTGAGCAGCCGGCTGCGACAGGACGCGGCGGCTTCGGTGCCGTGGCCACGCTAACCGTCGTGGTCGCTGCGCGCGACGAGGAGGCGATGCTGCCGGGCTGCCTCCGCAGGCTCGAGTTCGCCGACGAGGTGATCGTGGCCGTGGACGACCGGACGGTCGACGGATCCGCTGCCGTGGCGTCGGCGGCCGGGGCGACCGTGCTTCGCCAGCACTTCACCGACTTCGCGCAGTTCAAGAACGCAGCCATCGAGCGGGCGACCTCCGACTGGGTGTTCGTCGTGGACGCCGACGAGCGGGTCAGCCGCGCCCTGGCAGCGGAAATTGCCATTCAGCTCGACGGGCCTGCCGACGGCATGCGAGTCCAGATGCACAACTACTTCCACGGTCAGCTGATGCGGTGGGGCGGCTGGCAGGAGCGTCCCCTGCGCCTCTGGCGGGTGGGGATGGCCACGTATCGCGGGGAGCTCCACGAGCGCCCGGTGTTCGACGACCCGGGGCCCCGGATCGCCGAACTGGCTGCTCCCCTGGTACACCTGAGCCACCGGTCGGTGCCGGACAACCTGGCCAAGTCGATGCGCTACGTCGAGGTCGACAGCCGGGCGCGGCTGCGCAGGGGCGACCCGCCGGTGACAGCGCGCTCCATGCTCTGGCGCGTGGTGCGCGAGGTCGGCTTCCGTCTTGTCTTGCGCCAGGGTTGGCGTGACGGGCCGGCGGGTGTGTATGAGGCGCTGTACTGGCCGCTGTCGCACCTGTCTGCCGATATGCGTCTGTGGGAGCTGCAGCAAACACCTTCGATCGAGGAGCGCTACGAAATGCTCGAAGACGGGACGTGGTGAGACCACTCGTCGCGTCAAGCCCGTCGGCTCCGCTCCTCGCGCCTGACCCACCTGCCGCGGTGTGCGCGGTGTCACGCGTTGTGGGCCGCAGCCGGTCTGGGGACGGGAGTTGACCCAGCGGCCCGTGGTCGTCATTGTCCATGTAGCGCGCCGGCCGGGTGGAGCGACGGTACGCGTGGCGCAGTGGCGGGAATTGCTCGAGCTGGCCGGGTACCAGGCCGTGGAGGTCTCGTTGCTGGGCGACGGCAACGTCGCGCCCCGTGGGCTGCAGAAGGTGCCGAGCATCCTGAGGGGAACCGTGGCCGTCGAGACGGTGGCCTGGTCGTCTGCTGCGCTGCGGCGACAGCTGGCAGCCTGCTCGCCGACCGGCATGGTGTTCGTGACCCTGCGGGCGTTCGAACCCACGGTGGTCCCCGCAGGCGTGCCTGCCGTCGTCGATCTCGTCGATGAGCTCAGCGCCAGCTACCGCCAGCGTCGAGCCATCGACCACCGGGCGTTCGCACGCGTCGGATGGGGCGTGCTTGCTGCCGCCATGGCCAGGGTGGAGCGCCGTGTTGTCGCCGGTTCCCTTCCGGTCGTCGTTGCCGGATATGGCGAAGCGGTCCGCCTCGGCGTCGCATGGCTTCCGGTGACCGTAGGGTCGGGCGACCAGCGGGCCGCCTGCGACTCGCCACCCACACCCACAGCCTGGCCCACGTCACCGGAACCGGTGGCGTGGGACGTGCTTTTTACCGGCACCCTCGACTATCCGCCGAACATCGCTGGTCTTCGGGCACTGGCCGGGTCGATCTGGCCCGAGGTCCTCCGCCAGCGCCCTGGGACGACGCTGTGCGTCGCCGGTCGTCGGCCCGGGAGCGAGGTCCGCTCCCTGGTTCGGAGCCTCGGAGCGACGCTGCTCGAGGGGTTCTCCTCGTTCGCCGAACTGGCGTCGCGCAGCACCGTCGCTGTCGCCCCGCTCCCGGTCGCTACCGGGATCCAGATCAAGGCGCTGCAAGCTGCGGCGCACGGCTTGCCGATGGTGCTGACGCCGACGGTTGCCGACGGGCTCGATCCCGAATTTCCCGCTGCCGTCGCCTCTTCGGACCGAGCCTTTGCCGACGAGGTCCTGCGCCTGTTGCGTGAGCCTGTCGCTGCCATCAGGCTCGGCGCACAGGGAAAGGAACACGTGGAGCGGCTCTACGTCCCGCAGCGGTGGGTCGCCGTGGTTCGCTCCCTCCTTCGTCCGTCAGCCGGTTGAGCCCGCCGCCGATGTCGAGCATGACCGGGGGAACCGAGACGCGCCGGCGAGAACGATGGCGGCCGCCGACCACCCTGGCCCCTGCTGGGTACGGGCGTAGCGGGTGGCGGAGATGAGGCGAGCGGCCGACACCAGCCGTCGATCGCGCCAGGTCCGCGCCGAACCGCCGACGAGGTGGATCCCGGGCGCAACCAGGTGGACGACACCGACAGCCTCGGGGTGCGAGCGGGCGATCCGGCGGCAGAGGTCGAGATCCTCGAAGTAGAGGAAGTAGCCCGGGTCCAGACCGGTCCGCCGGAGCAGTTCGGTGTCCACGGACAGAACGGCGCCTGACAGCCATCGCTCGTGCAGCGGGAAGCGAGCGCTGGTGCCGGACGCTCTCGCAGCCTCGACATCGGCTGGTGCCAAGCGGAGCGCAGCTTCCGCCACGGCCCGACGCCGCGTGCCGCGGGGAGCGATCCGCCCCGCCCTGAGCGCGGTGAGGATCAAGGACAGCGGTGTGGGGTAGCTGCTGCTCACGACGGTGGGCCGGCCGGACGGCTCCACCAGGGGCACGGTGGCCAGTTCCAGGGGCCCTCCCGCGCGCAACAGGTCCCAGTGTGTTCGCTGGAGCACGGTGTCGGGATTGCAGATGACGGAACGTGGCGTCGATACGGAGTCGAGGGCGAGCATCACCGCGCGACCGAAGCCGACGTTGCTGTCCGCGTGCACGTGCGTCACCTGCGCGTGCCGACACGCAGCCGGGGCGAGTCGACGGTCGTTGTGAACCACGACGACGCAGTCGTCATCGCAGATCCACGTCAGGTCCAGGGTGTCCACGCCGTATGCCACGTAGATCGCCGTCGCCAGCGCTGGCGTCATCGAATGGTGAGGGTAGCCCACCAGCCGCACACGCTGTGCGGCGCCAGCCACCAGACCGCACGCTCCGCGGCCGACTCCCGGCTGGCTTTACCGGTGGGGCCGGGGAGCGGGACCTTGGGGGCCGACCGGGTCGGCGCGAGCCGGCCGGGATGTCGGTGCCGGCGGTGCCGGCGGTGACGTTGGCGTGGCGGCCGTACGGGTGACACCGGGTCAGCGCGAGCCGGCGCGCTCCTGCTCGACGGCCCGCGCTCGCACGACGGCCGCGGCGATGCCGGTGCCGTCGAGGCCGAGATCGGCCAGGATGCGGTCGGGTTTTCCCTGGGCCAGGTAGCGGCGTGGCACGCCGAGCAGGCGCACGGGCGGCACCGGCCCGGTGAGGTCGTCGAGCTCGGCCACGGCTGCCACCAGGTGGCTGCCG
>JAJZJT010000139.1:0-533 GCA_021809995.1 Actinomycetes bacterium | reverse complement strand
CCCGCCCACGCGCAACCCGTCTTCGACGGTCACGACGAGTGCGTGGCGTGCCGCGTCGGCGAGCATGGCGGGGTCAGGTGGCGAGACGACCCGGACGTCCCACACCGTCGCGTCGACACCTTGAGCTGCGAGCTCCTCGGCGGCGTCCACGGCAGCCTGCACCAGCTTGCCCACGGCCAGCAGGCACACCGAGCCGTCGCCGCGGCGCACGGTGCGGGCCCGCATCTCGTGGCCGACGGCATCTGCCTGGGGGGCAGGCGTCTTCGGGAAGCGAATGGCCGACGGACCGGGCAGCGACAGCGCCTGGTGGAGCATGACCGGAACCTCCTCGGCCGAGGACGGGGCGAACACGGTCATGCCCGGGATGCCGAGGGCCAGCGCCATGTCGAGGACACCGTGGTGGCTCGGTCCGTCGTCGCCGGTGATGCCGGCCCGGTCCAGCACGAAGACCACTGGCAGCCGGTGCAAGCCGACGTCCAGGTTGGCCTGGTCGAACGCGCGGCTGAAGAAGGTCGAGTAGACGGCGACCACAG
>JAJZJT010000138.1 GCA_021809995.1 Actinomycetes bacterium | reverse complement strand
CGGCAGCGGTGCCTCTTGCCGAGGACGAGCCCGCACCGGGTCGCCCGTCGACGGCTCCTGCCGGGTGACGGGCCCTCAGGCCCCCGACCCGTAGAACGGGCTGCCGAAGGAGAACACGCCCCCGTCGGCGGCCACCGCCCAGTAGCCACGGTCGCTCGCCGATGCTCCAGCGCCGCCCGACGGGTCGGCGGCCATGCCAACGACCGGGGCGTTGAGCGGCTTGCCGCCCATGGAGCCGTAGAAGTGAGCGTCGCCGAACGAGAACACGCCGCCGTCGGCGGCGACCAGCCAGTAGCCACCGTCGTCGGCCGTGGCCGCCATGCCGACGACCGGCTTGTCGAGCGGCTTGCCGCCCATCGAGCCGAAGAACGGTGCACCGAAGGAGAAGACGCCGCCGTCGGCAGCGACCAGCCAGTAGCCCGCCTGTCCGGGCCACGCCGCCATGCCCACCACCGGGGCGTTGAGCGGCTTGCCGCCCAGGGAGCCGCGGAACGGCGCGTCGAAAGAGAACACCCCGCCGTCTGCGGCGACCAGCCAGTAGCCGCCGGTCGAGGAGTCGGCGGCCATGCCCACCACCGGGGCGTTGAGCGGCTTGCCGCCCAGGGAGCCGTGGAAGCGGGCGTTGCCGAAGGAGAACACCCCGCCGTCGGCGGCGACCAGCCAGTACCCCTCGCCGGTGGGTGCAGCGGCGATGCCCACGATGGGGGCGTCGGAGGTGAACGGCGTGGCCAGGTCGGGTGCCGTGCCGCAGGGCGCCACCTGGCCGGTGCGGTCGGCGAGCCAGTACCCGGTGCCCGCGGCGGAGCGGGCCATCCCGACCACCGTCCCCGACGGCAGCGCCGTCGAGCACGCCGTCCGGGGCACGGTCGGGGTGGCGCCGTACGCCCAGGTCTCACCCCCGCTCGGCCCGGCACCGAAGAGCAGGACCTGCTGGCTCGCTCCGTCGTAGGCCATCGACACCGCGCCGTCGGGGACCGTCGCGCCTTGCTGCTCCTGCCACGCCGTGCCCGACCACGTCCACGTCGTCGTGCCGAAGAGCAGGACCGTCGTGCCGGTCGTCGCGTCGTAGGCCATCGGACCGAGGGGGAGCACCGCCGGGCTCGACGGTGTCCCCGCACCGGTCAGCTCCTCCCACGACGAGCCGGTCCACTGCCACGTCGTCGGGCCCGACGGCCCATCGACCACGGTGAGGACCTGGCCGGTCGCCGTGTCGTCTGCGGCGTAGACGCCGGAGACCGACGCACCGACCCCGGTGCCGATGGACTGCCAGTTCGTGCCCGTCCACGACCACGTCGTCGACGTGCCCACCAGCAGCAGTTCGCCGGAGGCGGTGTCGTAGACGAGGGGGGAGGTCCCCGGGTCGGGCGTGGTCGCCGGATGGAGCTGCACCCAGGTCGTGCCCGTCCACGACCAGGTGTCGTCGAGGGCCGGGTACGGCGGGCCCGAGACCCCTCGCCCGCCGAAGAGCAGCAGCTGCTCGGTCGCCGGGTCGTAGGCCATGGCCGCGCCCTCGCGTGGGCTCGGTGCAGCCGTCGTGGCCGCCTCGTGCCAGTCCCCGCCCGACCACGTCCACGTGTCGGAGGTGCCGGAGGACTCGGTGGTGAACCCGCCGAAGTAGACGACCTGACCGGTGGCCGGGTCGTAGGCCATCGAACCTGGCGAGCCCTGCCGCCCGAGCGGGCTCGCCACTGGGTAGAGCTCGGCCCACGTCACACCGGCGACGGTCGCCGCCCGTGGCGTCGCCGCCCGTGGCGTCGCCGCACCCGACGTCGCCGGAACGGCGGCGAACGTCACCACCCCGGCGAGCAGGGCCACGACGGATGCCACCACCCAGCTCGGATGCACCCGCGCGCGCCGCGCCACTGCCGCCCTCGGCCCATCCGCCATCCGCCACACCTCCGTCGCGTGAGCGCCCGCGCGAGCTTCTCGCGATGACCCCATCGCCCCGGCAGGCGGCCACATGGTACCCCGGCGCCGGCCCGGTCCACCGGGTGCGTCCCTTCCCACCTGCTACCCGAGGCGTCATGCCCCCGTCATGTTGGGGGGCCAGACTGGACGACATGGAGCAAGCGGCCACGTGCTGCACGGCCACGATGCCCGGCCGTCGAGCCACCGGGGAGACGACGCGCCGGTGACCTCGGTGACCTTCGAGGCACCGCGCGACTCGGCGCGCCACAAAGGGGGACGCGAGGCGGCCCGCGGACCGCGCTACCGCCCCGCCCCACCGCCCCGCCCCTGGGTGGGCACCGCCCTGGTCGTCGCCGCGACGGCCGGCCTGGTCGCCGTGGTGGCCCAGGGCATCTCCGTCGAGACCGGCAGCGAGCTCGCCGCCCCCGGAGGCGTCGCCATCTTCGTCGGCTCGCTCACCGGGCTCGTGGGCATGTACCTCGCCCTCCTCATGGTGGTCCTGGCGAGCCGCATCCCCCCGGTGGAGCGCATCCTCGGCCAGGACGGCCTCCTCCGGTGGCACCGGCGGCTCGCCCCCTGGCCCCTCTCCCTCATCGGCCTGCACGCCGTCATCATCACCGTCGGCTACGCCCAGGCGGCGAAGGCCGGCTTCTTCGCCCAGGTCGGGCAGTTCATCTCCTCGTACCCCGACATGCTGGCGGCCACCGTCGGCCTCGCTCTCATGGCATTGGCCGGCGTCTTCTCGATCCGGGCCATCCGCACCCGGCTCCGTCGCGAGACGTGGTGGGTGCTCCACCTCTACCTCTACCTCGCCCTCGCCCTGTCCTTCGCCCACGTGATCGCCCTCGGCCCCTCGTTCGTCGGCCACCCGCTGGCGCGCGCCCTGTGGGTGGTCATCTGGGCGGCCACGGCCGGTTCCGTCCTCGTCTTCCGGTTCGGGCTCCCCCTGGTGCGCAGCCTCCGTCACCAGCTCCGCGTGGCCGAGGTCCGCCCCGAGGCCCCTGGGGTCGCCTCCGTCATCCTGACCGGGCGGAACCTCGAGCGCCTGCCCTTCGCCGGCGGCCAGTTCGTCGAGTGGCGCTTCCTCGCCCGCGGCCTGTGGTGGCAGGCGCACCCGTACTCGGTCTCCGCCCTCCCCCGTCCCCCCTACCTCCGACTGACCGTCAAAGCGGTCGGCGACCACTCTGCGGCGGTCGCCCGCCTCGCCCCCGGCACCCGCGTGTTCTTCGAGGGTCCCTACGGCGCCTTCACTCGCCACGCCCAGCGCAACCGCCAGGTCGCCCTGATCGCCGGGGGGATCGGCCTGACCGCCCTCCGCTCGCTGCTCGAGGAGCTCCCGGCGCGCTCGGCGCCGGCCGTCGTGGTACGGGTCAACCGCCCCGAGGAGTTCGTGTTCCGCACGGAGGTCACCGAGCTCGCCCGCCACCGCAAGGGCACCGTCCACGAGGTCGTCGGTGAGCTCGGCGAGGTCCGCTTCGACGCCCGCGTGCTGCGCGGCCTCGTCCCCGACCTCGCCCGCCGCGATGTCTACGTCTGCGGCCCGCCGGGCTTCGTCGAGCACGTCACGAAGCTCGCAACCGAGCTCGGCGTCCACCACCGGTCCCTCCACCACGAGGCGTTCGCCCTGTGACGGTCCGGCCATGATCCCGTCCTGCCGGCCCGGCCGGGCCCGGACCCCCGAGGAGACCCGCCCATGAGACGAGCCCCGTTCGTCGGTGCGGCCACCGTGGCCGGGCTGATCGGTGTGCTCTCGTTCCACACCAAGACCCTCTCCAGCTCGCTCTCCTCGCCGGCGACGACCGCGCCACCGAGGTCGACGAGCCACTCCACGCCCCCGTCGACCGCCGCTCCCGCCGGGGGCGCTCCCTCGGGCGGCTCCGGGTCCTCGGCGTCGGGAGGGACCACGCCCACCACCAAGGCTCCACCCACCACGGCGGGGCCGTCGTCGACGGCCACGGCCACCGGCTCCCTCGAGCAGTACGGCTACGGCGAGCTGGACGTCAAGGTCACGGTGTCGGGCGGCAGGATCCGCGACATCACCGTGCCCAAGCTGCTCGTCGCCGACCAGTACTCCCAGCAGCTCGCCCAGGCCGCCATCCCCATGCTGCGCTCCGAGGTCCTCAAGGCCCAGAGCGCCAACATCAGCAGCGTCTCGGGTGCGACCTACACGAGCGAGGCCTACACCCTCTCCCTGCAGGCGGCGCTGAAGAAGCTGCACTTCGCGTGAGCGGACCGGTGGGCCCCGGACCGGGGGACACCGTCGTCCACGACGAGCCCGTCATGGGGACCGTCTGCTCGTTCCTCGTCCGCCCCGGCGCGGCCGGGCCCGCAGCGGCCCGTGCCGCCGTCACCGAGGCGTGCGCCCTCCTCCATCGCGCCGACGCCACGTTCTCGACCTGGGTGGACGACAGCCCGCTCAGCCGGCACCGGCGTGGCGAGCTTGCCCTCGGCGCCTGCCCGCCCGACGTCGCCGAGGTCCTCCGACTGGCGACGGAGGTGCGGCGCGCCACGGCCGGATGGTTCGATCCCTGGGCTCTTCCCGGCGGAGTCGACCCCACCGGGCTGGTGAAGGGATGGGCCGTCGAGCAGGCGGCGGGCGTGCTCGCCGCCGCCGGGGTGGCAGGAGCCCTCGTGAACGCAGGCGGCGACATCACCGCTGTCGGCGCGCCCGACGGCGACGGCCCGTGGCGGATCGGCATCCGCCACCCGTGGCGGCCCGACGCCCTCGCCTGCGTCCTCGCCGTCACCGGGTCCGTCGCCACGTCGGGCACCTACGAACGTGGCGCCCACCTCGTCGACCCCCGGACCGGACAGCCGGGGTGCCGCGCCGCCTCGGCCACCGTCACCGGGCCGTCCCTCGCCCTGGCCGACGGCTTCGCCACCGCCCTCGCTGTCGGAGGCGACGATGCCTTCGAGCTCGTCGAGGCGGTCGACGGCTACGCCTGCTACCTCGTCCGCCCTGACGGGACCGAGCGCATGGGCTCCGGTATCGACGTGCGCTCCTGAGCGCGGCATCGGGCCGGCCCACTACGGTCGGAGGCGTGAGAGGAGGCGGGACCCTCGACGGCGCGACGCTCGTCACCCCGTGCTACCCGCCCGACCGCCCGCGGCTCGACGTGCTGCGCGCCTCGCTCGCCGCCTGCGGAGTCGACGCGCCCCACGTCGTCGTGGTCGCCGACGCGGCCCGCCCAGCCTTCGCCGATCTCGAGCGCGACCCAGCCGTCCGCGTCTGCACCTACGGCGAGGTCCTGCCCGCCGAGCTCGTCTCGCGCCTGGCCCGGGGTCCCCGGCCCCTCGACCGGTTCCGCGGCCGCCGGCAGGGCGGGCGGCTCTCCCGTGTCCACTGGGGGTGGATGGTCCAGCAGTACGTCAAGCTCGCCGCCGGAAGCGTGGTCGAGACCCCGACGTGGCTGTGCGTCGACAGTGACGTCGCCTTCGTGCGCCCTCCTCCGGACGGCGCCTTCATCGCCTCGTCGGGGCGGCCGATCGTCCTCGAGCTCATCGACTTCCCGCTCGGGGAGGGCGCGCCGGTCGTCCTCGAGCTCCGTACCGCCGCCTGCCGGCTCCTCGGGCTCGACCCCGCCGCCGTCGACCACCGCGCCATCTCGTCGGGGTGGATCGTCCCCTTTCACGCCGGCGTGGTGGCCGAGCTGCTCGCCTACCTCGATGACCGCCACCGTGAGCCGTGGTGGGCGGCGATCGCCCGTCACGGCGCCTCCGAGTACGAGACGTACGGTCTCTTCGCCCGCTACGTCCACGGGCTCCGCGAGGTCGACGCCGAGGACCGTCGGTGGTGCTGGCTCGTCTACGACCTCGCCGGCGTAGACGACGAGGTGCGCCGGGCCGTGGACGAAGAGGGGGTCTTCGCCGTCATGGTCGACGCCCACCTCGCCGACGACCCCGAGCCGGCCCTCGCCGCCATCCGGCGCGAGTGGGCACGCCTCGCCGAAGCCGGTCCCGGCCCCGTCAGAGGTGGAGATGAGCGTGGTGGACGACCCACGTGATCCCCTGGTAGGCGCGATAGCCCAGGTAGATGACGGTCGCCACCACCATGAACTTGAAGTACCAGGGAGACGGCCGGTGCTCGGCGAGCGGCCCGCCGCACGACGGGCAGCCGCCCTCCTCGTCGACCTCCTCGTCCTCGAGGACGAGATCGCACTGCTCACACCACGGCACGCCGCCCCCCGGGGCTCCGCTGCCTCCCCGTCACCAGGTCACCGCCGTCCCCGCCGGGCGCCGCCCTTCGTCCGGACCCGCAGCTTGACCGGCGTCGGACCGAGCTCGAAGCGCTCGCGCAACCCCCGCTCCACGTAGCGCAGGTACGTCTGCTGCAGCCGCCCGTTGGTGAAGAGGGTGAACGTCGGGGGGTCGGACGCCGCCTGGACCCCGTAGAGGATCCGCGCCCCGGCCGCAGGGTGGGCGGCCTGGATGGCCGTCAACGCCCGGTTGAGCTCGCCGGTCGGCACCCGGGCGTGGTACGCGTCCTCGGCGACGGCGACGGCCGGGAGGATCCGGTGGACCCCGAGGCCCGTGCGGGCGCTCACCTTGAGCACGGGTGCCTCCCCGAGGAAGGCCAGACGGTCGCCGACGTCTGCGAGGACCTCGGGCCGGTCCTCGGTGGCTACGAGCTCCCACTTGTTGAGCACGACGACCACGGGGCACCCGGCCGCCGCCACCCGCTCGGCCAGGCGCTGGTCCTGGTGGGTGACACCGGCGGTGGCGTCGATGACGAGGAGGGCGATGTCGGAGGCGTCCAGGGCCTCGAGAGCCCGGAGGACGGAGTAGTACTCGGTCCCCCGCTCCGTGCGCGACGCCCGGCGCATCCCTGCGGTGTCCACAAAGCAGACGGCCCCCTCGGGCGTCTCGACCACGGTGTCGATGGCATCGCGCGTGGTCCCCGGGGCGTCGTGGGTCACCGAGCGTTCGTCACCGACCAGCCGGTTGAACAGCGTCGACTTGCCGACGTTGGGCCGGCCCACGAGCGCCACGCGCGGGACCCCGGGCCCGGCTGGCTCGCCCAGGCCCGTACGACCGGCGTCGGGGGCCTCGTCGGGCTCCTCGGCCGGCCGGCCCGCCTCGCCTGCGCTCCCCGGGTCGCCCGCGCCCTCGGGTGCTTCGCCGGCCTCGGGGGGGAACAGGGCGACCACAGTGTCCAGCAGGTCGCCGGTGCCACGACCGTGGAGAGCGCTGACCGCCAGCGGGTCGCCGAAGCCCAGCGAGACGGTGCGCCACGCCTCCGCTTCTCGCTGCTCGGAGTCCACCTTGTTGGCGACCACCCGGACCGGCGTGCTGCTCCGGCGCAGCAGGCGGGCGACGGCGAGGTCCTCCTCGGTCACCCCCACCGTGACGTCCACCACGAGGAGCACGACGTCGGCCTCGGCGACCGCTCGCTCCGCCTGCTGGCTCACCTGGGCGTCCAGCGGGTCGGCGGTGGCCAGCCATCCGCCCGTGTCCACGACGGTGAACGAGCGCCCCGTCCATTCGGCATCCACCTCCTTGCGGTCGCGGGTCACCCCGGGGCGCTCCTCGACCACCGCCACCCGGCGGCCCACGATCCGGTTGATGAGCGTCGACTTGCCGACGTTCGGCCGGCCGGCGACCACCACCACGGGACGCCCCCGGGGCGGAGACCGGTCCGGCCGAGTCGTGCCTACGGGTCCGGCCCCGGTACGCGCCGGCACGGTCACGCCCCCCGGCGACCGAGCGCCACGGGCACAGGGGTGCCGGCGGGCAGCG
>JAJZJT010000137.1 GCA_021809995.1 Actinomycetes bacterium | reverse complement strand
CGAGGACTTCGCTGCACGGGCGAGGGCCAACGTGGCTGCGATGGCGGGCGACGGGGCCTCGTACCACGTCGAGCTGCGCGACGCGTACGCGGGGATCGACGAGACGGTCGACCGGGTGGTGCTCGACCTGCCCGAGCCGTGGCGGGTGCTGCCCCACGTGCCGGGAGCGCTGCGTACCGGGGGCATCGTGTGCGCCTACCTGCCCACGATCAACCAGACGGCCCAGCTCCGGGCGGCGCTCGACGAGGGCCCCTTCGGGCTGGCGTCGACGGTCGAGGTCCTCCAGCGCACCTGGCACGTCGAGGCGCGCTCGGTGCGTCCGGACCACCGCATGGTGGGCCACACCGGGTTCATCACGACGGCGCGCCTGCTCGCCTCCGGCCAGGCCGACAGCGCGCGGGCTGTCGCTGCCGACGAGCCTCGAGGACCGGACGTCGCGGCGCGCTGAGGGCGCGGGTGGCCGGTGGCCGCCCCGGGCCCGGGCGCCGTTGAGCGGTCAGTCGCGCTCGATGAAGATGCACTCGCCGGGGCACTCCTCGGAGGCCTCGACGACGGCGTCCTCGAGGTCGCCGGGCACCGCCGCCATCCCCGATGCCCCGCCGGGGTCGTTCTTCACGCTGTCGCCTTCCTTGACGTAGGCCAGGCCGTCGTCGAGGAGGGTGAAGACCGCGGGGGCGATCTCCTCGCAGAGGCCGTCGCCCGTGCAGAGATCCTGGTCGATCCAGACCTTCATCAGTACACGTCTCTCCAGAGTCGGCCCGGCCCGCACCACCGTGCGCGACCGGGAGCGTCGTCAACGGGCGGTCGGCGCCGGCGGGAGGCGCCTCCGACCCAGGCGGACCGGTCACCCGCGAGGCATGCTAGCCGCGACGCGGGTGACCGCAGGTCCCGACAAGCGCCCCGCCCGAGCCGGGGCCCCTCCCCGGGGCGCAGGGGGACGGGGCCCGGGGGCGGTGCCGACGGCGATCCACGGGCAGTAGGGTCGAGCGCACGGGGCCCTGTCCGTCAGGACGGCCGGGGCGGAGCGTGCCGCAGCGGCGCACGTGGCGTCGAGGCGAAGGGGTGAGTGCGACGACTGACTTGGGCGATAGAGGAGACGATCGGGGACGGGGCCGGCCCGGCGGCGGGCCCGAGCGCGACGCCGAGGGGCTGCGCGCCCAGCTCGAGGAGGCGGAATCGGAGATCGCCGCGCTCCGACGGCGCCTCCAGGACAGCCCGCGCCGGGTGCAGGCGCTCGAGGAGCGGCTCCTCGAGGTCAAGGGCCAGCTCGCCCAGGCCGTGTCGCAGAACGAGAAGCTCACCTTCACGCTGCAGACGGCGAAGGAGCACATCGCCAACTTGCGCGAGGAGGTCGAGAAGCTCACCCAGCCGCCCGCTGCCTACGGGACGTACCTCGGCGCCAACGGCGACGGTTCCGTCGACGTCTTCTCGGGCGGGCGCAAGATGCGGGTCTCGCTCCACCCCGACATCGACCAGGCGGAGCTGTCCCGGGGCGACGAGGTGGTGCTGAACGAGTCGCTCAACGTCGTGCTCGCCCGTCCCGGTGAGGGGTCCGGCGAGGTCGTGGTGGTCAAGGAGCTCCTCGAAGACGGCCGCCGCGCCCTCGTCTACGGGCGGGCGGACGAGGAGCGGGTCGCCGAGCTCGCCGACGCGCTGGTCGGCGTGCGGCTCCGGGCGGGCGACTCGGTGCTCATGGAGCCCCGGACCGGGCTGCTCGTCGAGAAGCTGCCTCGCCCCGAGGTCGAAGAGCTCGTGCTCGAGGAGGTCCCCGACGTCACCTACGCAGACGTCGGCGGCCTCGACGCCCAGATCGAGGACATCACCGATGCCGTCGAGCTGCCCTACTTGCACCGTGACCTCTACGCCGAGCACCGCCTGCCGGCGCCGAAGGGGATCCTGCTCTACGGCCCGCCGGGGTGCGGCAAGACGCTGATCGCCAAGGCCGTGGCCAACTCGCTGGCGAAGAAGGTGGCCGAGGTCACCGGCAACACCAACGCCCGGAGCTACTTCTTGAACATCAAGGGGCCCGAGCTGCTCAACAAGTACGTCGGCGAGACGGAGCGCCAGATCCGGCTGGTCTTCCAGCGCGCACGGGAGAAGTCGGAGGAGGGGGTCCCCGTCATCGTCTTCTTCGACGAGATGGACTCGCTGTTCCGCACGCGGGGGACCGGCATCAGCTCGGACATGGAGTCGACCATCGTGCCGCAGCTCCTCGCCGAGATCGACGGGGTCGAGGCCCTCCGGGACGTCATCGTCATCGGGGCCTCGAACCGCGAGGACCTGATCGACCCGGCGATCCTGCGCCCCGGGCGCCTCGACGTGAAGATCCGGATCGAGCGGCCCGACGAAGCGGCGGCGGCGCAGATCTTCGGGCGGTACCTGACCGCCGACCTCCCGCTCGATGCCGACGAGGTGCGCTCGCTGGGCGGCGGCGACCCGGTGAAGGCCGCCCAGGCGATGATCGAGGCGACGGTCCAGGAGATGTACCGGACCGACGACGACAACCGCTTCCTCGAGGTCACCTACCAGAACGGCGACAAGGAGGTGCTCTACTTCCGCGACTTCGCCTCGGGGGCGATGATCGAGAACATCGTCCGACGTGCGAAGAAGCTCGCGATCAAGCGGGCCATCCGGGGCGAGGGGCGCGGGATCCGCACGGCCGACCTCATCGAGTCGATCCGCCAGGAGTACAAGGAGAACGAGGACCTGCCCAACACGACCAACCCGGACGACTGGGCGAAGATCTCGGGGAAGAAGGGCGAACGGATCGTCTACATCCGCACGCTCGTCAGCGAGGACCGCGAGACGAAGGGCGGCAGGTCGATCGAGCGAGTGGGGACGGGCCAGTACCTCTGACGGCGTGCAGGGCGAGCGGGCGGTCCCCGGCTGCCGGCGGCCCGGTCGGGCTGACCCCGGGGTGCCCGCGGCCCGAGCGCGGATAGGGTCGGACCGTGGCCATCCCCAAGGTCTGCGGGATCGAGACGGAGTACGGCATCCACGTCGTGGGTGGCGACCCCAACCCGATCACCGCCTCGTCGGTCCTCATCAACGCCTACGTGCACGAGATGGTTCGCCAACGCACCGGGTGGGACTTCGAGGACGAGTCGCCGGGGAACGACGCCCGGGGCGCGCCGGGGCCGGACGCCCTCCCCCCGCAGGTGGAGACGCACCTTGTGAACGCCGTCCTGACCAACGGCGCCCGCTACTACGTGGACCACGCCCACCCCGAGTTCTCGACGCCCGAGTGCGCGGACGCCCTCGAGTGCGTCCGCTACGACCGCGCCGGCGAAGAGGTCCTGGTCCGCTCCATGGAGGCGGCCGCCTCGACGGTCGCCGACGGACGGACCTTCGTCGTCTACAAGAACAACTCGGACGGCAAGGGGAACTCGTACGGCACGCACGAGAACTATCTGGTGGACCGGGCGGTCCCCTTTGCCCGTGTGGCCGCCGCCGTCACGCCCCACTTCGTCACCCGCCAGGTCTTCGCCGGCAGTGGCAAGGTCGGGGCGGAGACGGCCACCCTCGACGGGCGGCCCGTCGACTTCCAGCTGTCGCAGCGGGCCGAGTTCTTCGAGGAGCCGGTGGGCCTCGAGACGACGCTCAAGCGCCCGATCGTCAACACGCGCGACGAACCGCACGCCGACTCGAGGCGGTACCGACGCCTCCACGTGATCGTCGGCGACGCCAACCTGTGCGAGGTGGCGACGTTCCTGAAGGTGGGCACCACGTCGCTCGTGCTCGCCATGTTGGAGGACGACGCCCTGCCACAGCGCGTCCTCGACCTCGCCGACCCCGTCCGGGCGATGCACGAGGTGTCCCTCGACCGCTCGCTCGCGCGCCCGCTGGCCCTCGCCGACGGGACGACGGCCACGGCGCTCGCCGTCCAATGGGAGCTCTTCGGCGCTGCCCGCAAGTACGCCGACGAGCGCGGGCTCGCCTGCATGGGCGACGACGCGGTCGGCGAGGAGGTCCTCCGGCGCTGGGAGGGGGTCCTCCACGCGCTCGAGACCGACCCGATGTCGCTCGCCCGGCAGCTCGACTGGGTCGCCAAGCTGCAGCTGCTCGAGGCCTACCGCGACCGTCACGGCTGCGGGTGGGACGACCCCCGCCTGGCGGCCATGGACCTCCAGTACCACGACCTGCGGCCAGCCCGGTCGCTGTTCGCCCGGCTCGACACCGAGCGGCTCGTCACCGTCGACGAGGTGGCACGGGCCATCACCGAGCCGCCACGGCGGACCCGGGCGTGGTTCCGCGGTCAGTGCCTGACCCGCTGGCCGGACGCCGTGGTCACGGCGAACTGGGACTCGCTGGTGTTCGACCTCGGTACCGATCCGCTCCGGCGCGTCCCTATGATGGACCCTCTGCGGGGGACCGCCGAGCACGTGGACGAGCTGTTGCAGGCGAGCACGAGCCCAGCTGACCTGCTGGACCGACTGAGCAGCTAGTGGAGAGCACACCATGGCCGAACGAGAGCTGAAGAAGAAGACTGCGAGCGAGCGCACCGAGCAGCCGGTGGAGGACGTGCCCGCCGCCTCGGCCAAGGGCGAGAAGCTCAAGGCCGAGCTCGACGACCTCCTCGACGAGATCGACGAGGTGCTCGAGGACAACGCCGAGGAGTTCGTGCGCAACTACGTCCAGAAGGGCGGCGAGTAGCCGCCGTGACGCTCCCGCTCTTCGCTCCCTTCGACGACCCCGGACCGGACTTCGCCTCGCTGCTGCGACGCACCCACCCCGATCGGCGGCAGCCGGCCGCCGCCGCGCCCTCGGGCTCCCTCGACGTGCGCCACGGCACGACGGTCGTCGCGCTCCGCTTCGCCGACGGCGTCGTGATGGCCGGCGACCGCCGGGCCACCGAGGGCCACACGATCGCCCACCGGACGATGGAGAAGGTCTTCCCTGCCGACCGGCACTCGGCGGTGGCGATCGCCGGAGCTGCCGGTCCCGCCGTCGAGATGGTGCGGCTGTTCCAGACGCAGCTCGAGCACTACGAGAAAGTCGAAGGTGTCGCCCTCAGCCTCGAGGGAAAGGCCAACCAGCTGGGTCAGATGGTGCGTGAGCACCTCCCCATGGCCATGCAGGGGCTCGCCGTGGTGCCGCTCTTCGCCGGCTACGACATCGGTCGGGGGATCGGGCGGATCTTCAATTACGACGTCACGGGCGGGCACTACGAGGAGACCGAGCACAGTGCCACCGGCTCGGGCGGGCGAGACGCCCGGACCACGATCAAGCTCGGCTATCGCGACGGCATGGCGCGTGACGACGCTGTCGAGCTTGCCATCGAGGCGCTCTACGAAGCCGCCGACGAGGACTCGGCGACGGGCGGCCCGGACCTCGTGCGGGGGATCTACCCGCTCGTCGCCACCGTGACCGCGGAGGGGTTCGACCCCGTGGCCGAGGACGAGGTGGCGGCACGGTTCGCTGCGCTGATCGACCGTCGTCGAGCGGAGGGCCGCCGACCATGACAATGCCTTACTACGTGGCGCCCGAGCAGGTCATGAAGGACCGGGCCGAGTACGCCCAGAAGGGCATCGCCCGAGGTCGGTCCCTGATCGCCACGACGTTCGAAGGGGGCGTGGTCATCGTGGCGGACAACCCGTCGCGGTCGCTCCACAAGATCAGCGAGATCTACGACCGGATCGCCTTCGCCGGCGTCGGCAAGTACAACGAGTTCGACCAGCTGCGCGTCTCGGGAGTGCGCCACGCCGACACCAAGGGGTACGCCTACAGCCGCGAGGACGTCGACGCCCGCTCGCTCGCCAACCTCTACGCCCAGTACCTCGGCCAGGTCTTCACCCACGAGATGAAGCCGCTCGAGGTCGAGATCCTCGTGGCCGAGCTGGGCAACGAGCTGCGGCGCACGCAGCTCTACCACGTCGCCTACGAGGGGACGATCACCGACGAGGACCGCTTCGCCGTCCTCGGCGGCGAGACCGAGGTGATCTCCGAGCGGATGCGGGACGCGTGGCGTTCGGACTGGGCGTTGCGCGATGCGCTCGCCGCGGCCGTCGCCGCCCTGGCGGGCCCCGAGCGGACCCTCGCCGGCGAGGGCCTCGAGGTCGCCGTGCTCGAGCGGGGCAACGGCCGGCGGTGCTTCCGCCGGCTCAGCGCCACGGAGGTCGACGAGCTCCTCGGCTGATGCGACCGCCCGCCGCCGCCCCCCTCCGTACGTCGGCGCAGTGCCGGCAGTACCGTGAGGGGTGATGGAGAAGCGGATCTTCGGCCTCGAGAACGAGTACGGCGTCACCTGCACGCTCCGAGGCCAGCGCCGCCTGAGCCCCGACGAGGTCGCCCGGTACCTGTTCCGCAGGGTGGTGAGCTGGGGCCGCTCGTCGAACGTCTTCCTCGAGAACGGCGCCCGCCTCTACCTCGACGTGGGCAGCCACCCCGAGTACGCCACCCCCGAGTGCGACGACATCGCCCAGCTCGTCGTCCACGACAAGGCAGGGGAGTGGATCCTCTCCTCCCTGGTCGACGGGGCCGAGGCGCGCCTGCGCGAGGAAGGGATCCGCGGGGACATCTACCTCTTCAAGAACAACACGGACTCGGCCGGCAACTCGTACGGCTGCCACGAGAACTACCTCACGAGCCGTCGCGACGACTTCGCCCACTACACCGAGGTGCTGATCCCCTTCCTCGTCACCCGGCAGATCTACGCGGGGGCCGGCAAAGTCCTCCAGACGGCCCGGGGCGCCGTGTTCTGCCTCAGCCAGCGGGCCGAGCACATCTGGGAGGGGGTGTCCTCGGCCACGACCCGGAGCAGGCCCATCATCAACACCCGCGACGAGCCGCACGCGGACGCCGAGAAGTACCGGCGCCTCCACGTCATCGTCGGGGACTCGAACATGAGCGAGTACGCCACCTTCCTGAAGGTCGGTGCGACGAGCATCGTCCTGCGGATGCTCGAGGACCCCCAGACGGTGCTGCGCGACCTCACCCTCGAGAACCCGATCCGGGCCATCCGCGAGATCAGCCACGATCTGACCTGCCGGCGGCCGGTCCGCTTGGCGAACGGGCGCGAGATGAGCGCGCTCGACATCCAGTCCGAGTACCTCCAGCGGGCGATCCGCTTCCGGGACCGCCAGGGCCTCTCCCCGCAGGAGGACCGGGCGCTCGCCATGTGGGAGCACTGCATGAAGGGCCTCGAGACCGACCCGTTGAGCCTGCACCGCGAGTGCGACTGGGCGGCCAAGCTCCGGCTCGTCGAGGCGTACCGGAGCCGCCACCAGATCTCGCTCGCGCACCCGACAGTCGGCCTCCTCGACCTCCAGTACCACGACGTCGACCGCCAGCGCGGGCTCTACTACCGGCTCCAGGGGCACGACCAGGTCGAGCGCATCGTCGAGGACGCCGACATCGCCACTGCGATGTCCCGCCCCCCGCAGACGACCCGGGCCAGGCTCCGGGGCGAGTTCGTGCGGCGGGCCAAGGAGCGCCGACGCGACTTCACGGTCGACTGGGTTCACCTGAAGCTCAACGACCAGGCCCAGCGCACCGTGCTGCTGAAGGACCCCTTCCGCTCGCACGACGAGCGGGTCGAGAAGCTGATCGCCGGCTTGTGAGGTGCGCCGGCGAGCTCAGGCGCGCCCGCCGGCCGGGCGCGCCCGTGGGCTAGCCTGCCCGGACTGTGGACGAGGAGCTGCCAGGGCGCCCAGACGGTGCCTCGACGAGCC
>JAJZJT010000136.1 GCA_021809995.1 Actinomycetes bacterium | reverse complement strand
TCCCCAGCTCCAGCGGGCCGTCGCCCGCCAGGTGCGCCTCAAGCGGACACCCCAGCTGAGCTTTGCCGTGGACCCTGCCGTGGTGGCCGGGTCGCGGGTCGAAGACGTCCTCCGGCGCCTCCACGAGGCACAGGCACACGAGCCGAGCGAGCCGCAGGCAGGCGGCGAGCCGGGAGCGCCCGGGTGACGGCACGCGCCGACACGACCGTCGACGGGCTGGTGGTGGTGGACAAGGAGGCGGGCTGGACGTCGCACGACGTCGTTTCCCGGTGCCGGCGGATCTTCGGCCAGCGGCGGGTGGGCCATGCCGGCACGCTCGACCCGGACGCCACCGGCATCCTGCTCGTCGGCCTCGGGCGGGTCACCCGGGTCCTCCGGTTCCTCACCGCCTTGCCCAAGACCTACTCGGCGGAGGTCGTCCTCGGCACGGCGACCTCCACGCTGGACGCCTCGGGCACCGCCACGGGGACGTGGGACATGACCGGTGTGCCCCTCGACGACGTCCGGGCGGCAGCGGCGACGTTGACCGGGGACATCTTCCAGGTGCCGCCGATGGTCTCCGCGGTGAAGGTCGGTGGTCGCAGGCTGCACGCCCTGGCTCGCGAGGGCATCGAGGTCGAGCGCCCGGCGCGGCCGGTGACCGTCCATCGCTTCGACGTGGCGCCCGGGCCCGAGCCCGGTGTCGTGCGGATCGAGGTCGAGTGCTCGTCGGGCACGTACGTGCGTGTGCTGGCGGCTGACCTCGGCACGGCGCTCGGAGGCGGTGCCCACCTCCGCAACCTGCGGCGGACGCGGGTGGGGTCGTTCACCGTCGAGGACGCCCGCCCTCTCGCAGCGCTGTCGCCGGCGACGGTGCTCACGCCCGCCCAGGCGCTCCGCGACCTCGACCAGGTCGTCGTGCCCGCACCGATGGTCACGTCGATCCGCCACGGCCTCGCTCTCGACCGGGTGCCTCTCGGCATCGGCGGCGCCGGCCCCTGGGGGCTGCTCGACGACGACCACCGGTTGCTCGCCGTCTACGAGGCCACCGACACCGACCGGATCCGCCCGGCGGTCGTCCTGGCCGGCCAGGGCTGAGAGGGCCCGGGGTGGCCGGTAACCTTCGCCACTGATGGAGGTCGTCACCGAGCTCAGCGAGCAGCCACCACCGGCGACGGGGTCGGCGGTCACCATCGGTGCCTACGACGGCGTGCACCTCGGGCACCGGACGGTCCTTGCCGACCTCCGGCGCCGCGCCGCGGACGCCGGGCTCGCCACCGTCGTCGTGACCTTCGACCGCCATCCCGGCTCCGTCGTCCGCCCCGAGCAGGCGCCCAAGCTGCTGTGCGACCTCGACCAGAAGCTCGAGCTGCTCGCCGAGGTCGGGGTCGACCGCACCGTGGTCGTCCACTTCGACGAGGCCCGGTCGTCCGAGACGGCCGAGGAGTTCGTGCTCGGGACCCTGGTCGACGCGCTGGCCACGCGTCTCGTGGTCGTGGGGGAGGACTTCCACTTCGGGCACGGGCGCAAGGGGAACGTCGAGCTCCTCGCCGAGATGGGGCGCGTCTACGGCTTCACGGTCGACGGCGTCCACCTCGCCAGCGACACGCCCTCGGGCCCACCGATCTCCTCGACCCGCATCAGGGGGCTCGTCGCCGAGGGTGCCGTCGAGGAGGCGGCGCGGCTGCTCGGGCGGCCCCACAGCGTCCGCGGCGTGGTGGCGGCGGGCGACGGCCGGGGCGGGTCAGAGCTGGGCTTCCCCACCGCCAACCTGACCGTTCCTGCCGAGCTCGCCCTTCCCAGCCTGGGGATCTACGCCTGCTGGTACGAGCGGCCATCCGGTGAGCGGTACCAGGCCGCGGTCTCGGTCGGCCGACGGCCCACCTTCTACGGCGACGGCGGCACCCTGCTCGTCGAGGCCCACCTCCTCGACTTCAGCGGGGACCTCTACGGTGAGCACGGCCGGCTGTCCTTCGTCCGCCGGCTCCGCGACGAGCTGGCCTTCCCGTCGGTGGACGACCTCGTCGCCCAGATGCACCGCGACGTCGCCGCCGCCCGCGCCGCCCTCGGCGACGCACCACCGTCCCCGGCCGTGCCCTTCGCCGGTCCTCGGTGCTGACGGGGTGGCTGGGCGGGCGAGCGGGGTGTGCCCCGGCGGCCCGAGCACAGCGGGGTGTGCCCCGACGACCCACAGGACCGGCTGCCCTCGAATGCACCGGGAGACACCGGAGCCGCGGGGAGCGCAACCAGGAAATCGCTAAAGCGTTGTCCCACGGTGGCCGACTTGGTACTGTCAGCGTTACGAGTTGCGCGCGCTGTTGCCTTCGGGCCGGGTGCGGCGACGGGCGGGAGCCCGGGGCCAGTCGTAGTGGAGGGCTGTTGTTGTGAGCGACACGACCAAGCGAGGCGAGATGCACGAGTTCCGCAAGCGGCTGTTCCAGGCAGGGGCGGCGGTCGGTGTCGCGGCGGCAGCATCAGTGCTCGGGACGGCGACGGCGTTCGCCGCCGGTAGCGGCTACACGCCGAGCGGTGCCACGGCGACCCCGGCGGGCGTGCCGGGCGGCTTCACCTCGGTGCTCACGACCGGTACGGTCCAGCCCTCGGGCGGCACGGTCACCGGGTCGGAAAACGGGGACACCATCACGGTGACCGTCCCTGCCGGAGCCCTGACGCAGACCGCGCAGGTGGTCCTCACCGCCGGGAACGTCTCCCAGATCGGCAGTGCCGGCCAGGCCGGCAAGGACGCCGTGGTCGCTGTCGGCATCTCGGTGATGGAGAACGGCTCCAAGTTCACCGGCACCTTCGCGAAGCCGATCACCGTCACCATCGCCGGCAACTTCGCCGCGGGCGACGAGGTCGTCGTCTACGACCCCACTACCGGCGGGTGGAGCCCGGTGGCGGGCGCGACGATCGCCAACGGCACGGCGACCTTCGAGTTCACGAGCGACCCCGACTTCGCCGTGCTGGCCTCGACGTCGAGCGCCGTGTCGGGAGCGACCTCGGCGTCGACCGGCAAGCCGTTCCTCCTCGAGGGTGGCGCGGCAGCCGCCCTGGTGGTGGGCGGTTCCCTCTTCGCCTGGCGGTTCCGCAGGCCGCGCCAGCCTCGCCGGGCGTGACGGGCCTGCGGCGGCCCCGGCTCGCCGCGTGGGTCACGACGGTGGCGGTCGGCGCCGTCGCACTGTCGGCCTGCTCGTCGGGCACTGCGGCGAACGGGCACACCAGCTCGAAGTCGACCGCCGAAGTCCGGCCGGCCCACGTCTACGCGGCCCCGGCCGGTCTCCTCGGCATCGCCGCTCCGCAGCAGAACGGGGTCCTGTGGCTGCTCGCCGGCAGCTCCTCGGCGAGGGCGCTCCACGCTCTCGACCTCTCCAACAGCTCCCTCGTCGGGGCGGTGCCCGTCAGCAACAGCGCGTCGTCGCTCGCCCAGTCGTCCACCGGTGAGCTCGCCGACGGCATCGCCACGGCGACGGCGGGCGCCGTCGAGCTCCGCAACGGCTCGACGGGCGCGCTGGTGGCGACCGTGCCGGTGGGCGCGCCCGTCCGCCAGCTCGTCTACGGTGCCGACGGCAACACGCTCTACGTCCTCGACGGCAACGCCGCCTCGGCGAGCGTGACGGTGGTGGACACGGGCTCGAAGACCGTCCAGGGCTCCTTCGGGGTCGGCCTCGACACCGTCGCCGTTGCGCCGTCGCCCGACCAGACCTCCGTGTGGACGCTCTCGTCGAAGGGGACGGTCGAGCAGCTGGCGGTGGCCGGGGGGAAGGTCGAGGCCCGCTTCACCGTCGGCCACAGCGGCACCGACCTCGTGGTCTCGCCGACCGGAGACCGGCTGTACGTGCTGAAGGGCGCGGCAGGCTCCCGCAACGTCGCCGAGGTCACGGTGGCCACCGAGCAGGTCCGCACCGTGCTCCCGGCCCCGGCGGACTGCGTCGCCGTGGCGCTCTCTGCCGACGGGCAGACCCTCTACGACGCCGTGGGGACGCCGAGCGTCGGGAACGTCCAGGCGTTCGCTCTCGGCGGGTAGCTCCCGGGTGGCACCGACCCGCAGGGCCGCCGCCGTGGGCAGCCGGCGGCTCATCCCCGGCCTCCGGGGCCCGGTGGCCGCTCCCGCCGCCCAGCCGACCGGCGACGTCCTCCTCGACGGTGTCGGTGCGGCCCCTCTGGTGAGCGTCGTCGAGGTGCCGGTGGCCGACGCGCTCGGTCCGACGCGTGCCCGGGGCACCCGTGCCCGGGGTGACGAGCCGAGCGGCCAGCCCGGCCTGGCCGAGCGGGCGTGGTGGACCGTCGCCGGCCTCGTGCTCGTGCTGTGGGCGCTCCGGCTCTATGCCGCCGTGACGACCTACCCCTGGACGACCGTGGCGGTCGTCGTCCTCGGCGCCTGGGGCCTGGCGACGGTGGCGGCGAGCTGGCTCCCCGAGGGGGCGACGCCCGGCGGTGCGCTCGCTCGGTGGCGGGCGGCGCGTACAGGGCTCGGGTGGGCGACGGTCGTCCTCGCAGTGGGCGCCTTCGCCCTGTGGAGCTACCTACAGGTGCGGGCCGCCCCCGGCTACGGCACGGACGAGATCGCCTTCAACCAGTACGCCGCGGTGCTCGCCCAGCACGGGCACGACCCCTACCTCCACTCCATGGCACCGTCGTTCGCCCGCTACCACGTCTCGCCCGACGGCTACACGTTCCGGCTCGACGGGCGCCCGGTGACCTCGCTGTCGTACCCGGCGTTGGCGTTCCTCGTCTACGTCCCGTTCCTCGCCCTCGGGTGGACGACCCAGGTCGCCATCGCCGTCAACGTCGCCGCGTGGGGACTCGCCGTGGTCCTCGTCTACGCCCTGCTGCCGCGCTCGTTGCGCCCGGCCGCCATCGTGGTGGGGAGCCTCAGCGTCTACATCAGCTACGCCGTGGGGGGCGTGACCGACGCCGTCTTCGTGCCGCTGCTCGTCGGTGCGGCCTACGGGTGGAACCGCTTCGCCACCCGGCACGGCCCGGCGTCGTGGGTGGGCCCGATCTGCCTGGGCCTCGCCATGGCCGTCAAGCAGACACCGTGGATGATCCTCCCCTTCGTGGTCGCCGGCATCGCCCTCGAGCGCCTGGGGCGCGACGGGTCCTCGTGGCGGTCCGCCGCCGCCGTGGCCGGTCGTTACGTCGGCATCGCCGCGGCCGCCTTCGCGCTGCCCAACCTGCCCTACGTGGTCATGGCTCCCGGCGCGTGGCTGCACGGCATCCTCACTCCGCTCGCCTCCAACACGGTCCCCGCCGGCCAGGGCGCCATCGGGCTCAGCCTCTTCCTCGGCATGGGCGGGGGCTCGATCACCGCCTACACGGTCGTGGCCCTCCTCGTCCTCGCCGTGGCCTGGCTGCTCTTCGTGGCCACGTACCCGAGGCTCGGGGCGTGGGCGTTCTTCGCTCCGTCGGTCGCCCTCTTCTTCGCGTCGCGCTCGTTCGGCAGCTACCTCGTCATGCTGGTCCCCGCCGCGCTCGTCGGCTTCGCCACCTTCGACCGCTCCGGTGCCGTCAACGGCTCGGCCGGGCGCTCCCTCGGGCCTCGGGGGCGCTGGGGGCGTTGGCTGGGGCTCGCCGCAGTCGGCCTGGCTGCGGCAGCCGGTGCCGTCGCTGCCGTGGCGCTGGTCAGCCGGCCCCCGCTCGCCGTCTCGATCGTGGGGGTCCGCACCACCGGGCAGCTCGCCACCGTGGCGCGAGTCGACGTGGAGGTGACCAATCGCACCGACCGGGCGCTACGACCCGCCTTCTCCGTCGACGACGGGGGGAGCCTCACCGCCTTCTGGCTGGAGGGCTCGGGGCCGGCCGTGCTGGGCCCCCACCAGCGGGCTGCCTACTCGCTCCTCGCCCCCAACTTCTTCGCCATGCCCCCGATCACCGGTGGCTTCGAGGTCGACGCCTTCACGTCGCAGCCGGCCGCCGTGGCCCCGAGCGGCGCGTACGTGCCCACCACCTGGCACGTGTCGCTCCAGCCGGACGCCATCGACCACGTGGTCCCCCCGGGCTACCCCGTGACGGTGCGCGCCGAGGTCCTCGACCAGCTCGACCGCCCTATCCGCGTCGCCGACATTCCCGTCTACCTCGGGCAGATCATCTACGCCCAGCGCGGTCTCCTCTACGGCCAGGCCATCATCGACAACGGGCAGCCCGGACAGACCCCGGTGTCGGCCCTGACCGACGCGTCGGGCGTGGCGACGTTCACCATCCGGGGCACCCAGGCGTCGGCCGACCCTGTGTACTTCGAGGCCAACCTCGTCAACGGCCACCTCTTCTATCCGTACGGCTACTCGCAGATCCTCCCGATCCGCTTCGGCGGGGGCGGCTGAGGTGCCGGAGCCGCCAGACGGCTTCGGGGCCGGCCGGCTCGCCGTAGCCGGCCTCGGCGAGCCCGGCCTCGTCGGACAGGGCGCCACCGTCCGGCCACCGTGTGAAGCGACGGGTGCGGGCGATAGCGCCGTCACCGGGACCACAGCGCAGGCGGCGGGCGTCGCCCAGGCCCGGCTCGTCGGGTTCGGCCTCCTTGCCGCCCAGCTCGTCGTCTTGCTGTGGTGGAGCGCCCGGCTGGCCGGGCGCTTCGCCCTCTCCCGTGACTTCGCGATCTACCACCAGGCATGGTGGGCGATCGCGCACGGCCACCTCGACCCGTTCGACACGGTGAACGGCTACTCGTTCGTCCGCAGCCACGGTGAGCTGTTCATGTGGCCGCTCGCCCTGCTCGGGTGGGCGTGGCCGCACGCGGTCACGCTCCTGTGGGTACAAGACATTGGGCTGGTCGCCGCCGAGGCCGTGGCGTTCACCTGGCTGTGCGACCGGGCGGCGTCGGCCCGTGCACCGTCGACCACCGGGGGGCAGTGGCTGCCCGTCGTGCTCGTGGCGGCGGGGCTCGTCCTCCTCGTGGGCGATCCGTGGGGCTACTGGACGCTGTCCTTCGACTTCCACCTCGAGGTCGTCGCGATCTTCTTCGCCGTCGCCGCCGCCCGCACGCTCGCCCGCGACCCGTCGAGCCGGTGGCTGTGGCTGTGGGTCGGCGTGCTGGTCTCCTGTGGCGACGTCGCCGCGACGTACGCGGTCGGCGTGGGGCTGGGGGCAGCGCTGGCCGGCAGGCGGTGGCGGCGCCGGGGCGTTGAAGTTGCCCTCGTCGGAGCGGCGTGGACCGTGCTCCTGACGCTCGCCGGCCTCAATGCCGGATCGGGACTGGCGGGCGGCTACGGGTACCTCGCCGCCGGGGCGTCGGTCGTCCTGCCCGGTTCGATCGGACTGAAGCAGCTCGTGGTGGGCGTGCTCGAGCACCCCCAGCGCGTCCTCTCCACCCTGTGGTCCCGCCGGGTGGACCTCTACGCCGATGTCGGCCCCGGCGGCGTCCTCGGCCTGGCGTCGCCGTGGGTGGCGGTCGCGTGCCTTCTGGTCCTGGTCGAGAACGGGCTCAACGCCTACCTCGGCTTCGTGGCCCCAGCGTTCCAGAGCGCCCTGGTCTTCGTGGTGTTGCCGGTGGGGACCATCGGGGTCCTCGCTGCCCTCGGGCGGAGGAGACCCCGGCTCGCGCTGGTCGCTGCCGCCGTCGTGACGCTCAACGCCGTGGCGTGGGGCGCGGTGTGGATCCCCCGCACGTCCAGCGAGTGGTTGCGAGTGTCCCCGGCCGCGGCGACGGTGCTGAGCTCCGTCGAGCGCCAGGTGCCCGCCGGCGACGAGGTGGTGGCCTCG
>JAJZJT010000135.1 GCA_021809995.1 Actinomycetes bacterium | reverse complement strand
TGCTCGTCGGCGTGGCGGTCGTGTCGGCGACGGCGACGGTGGCGGCACGCCGGGCCGTCAGGGTCCTGCGCCCCGCCGGGCGCTGAGCCATGGCGCCGGCGCGCCCGGTCAGTCCGCCGGCTCCCCCGTCAACTCGGCGACGAGGGCGCGCACCCGCCGGTCGATCTCGTCGATGATGGGACGAACGTCCTCGACGGCAAGCCCGGCGGGGTCCGGGAGCTCCCAGTCGAGCCGCCGCGTCCCCGGGTAGATCGGGCAGGTGTCGCCGCACCCCATGGTGACGACCACGTCGGCGGCGCGGGCGTCGTCGTCGGTGACGGCCTTCGGCCGCTCGTCGGTCGGGTCGAGCCCGCGCTCGGCGAGCACGGCGACCACGGCGGGGTTGAGCTCCCCGGCCGGCTCGGAGCCGGCCGAGCGCGCCTCGACGCGCCCGGCGGCGTGGTGCTCGAGGAGCACCTTGGCGGCCAGGCTGCGTCCGGCGTTGTGGACGCAGAGGAAGAGGACGACGGGCCGGTCGGTCACGGGTGCCTCCGGGGCTCGGACGGTGGGTCGACAGGACTGCCGGGCACGGCTCGCACCGGCGGATGCCGGCGACGCACGGATCGGCGACCCCGGCGAGGCACGGATCGGCGCCCCCGGTCAGGCACGGGACGGCACCGCCGGCGAGGCACCGGCGCTCGGGTAGCGGCGACGGGCCCACAGCGAGACGTAGACGAGGGACACGAGGACGGGCACCTCGATGAGCGGCCCGACCACCCCGGCGAGGGCCTCGCCCGAGGTGACCCCGAACACCCCGATGCACACGGCGATGGCCAGCTCGAAATTGTTCCCCGCCGCCGTGAAGGCCAGGGTGGCGGTGCGCTCGTAGGGGAGGCCCAGCGCCCGGCCGAGGGCGAACGACCCCGTCCACATGACGGCGAAGTAGCAGAGCAGCGGGAGGGCGATCCTCGCCACGTCGCCGGGCCGGGCCGTGATGGTGCGGCCCTGGAGGACGAAGAGGATGACGATGGTGTAGAGCAGCCCGTAGAGGGCGAACGGCCCGAGGCGGGGGAGGAGCCGCTCCTCGTACCACGCACGGCCTCGCCGATGCTCCCCTGCCACCCGGGTGAGGAACCCGGCGACCAGGGGCACGCCGAGGAAGATCGCGACCGTCTCGGCGATGGTGCCGACCGAGACGCGAAGCCCGACCGTCGACAGCCCGAGCCAGCCGGGGAGCACCCGCAGGTAGAAGAAGCCGAGCAGGGCGAAGGCGACGATCTGGAAGAGCGAGTTGAGCGCCACGAGGACGGCGGCCGCCTCACGGTCCCCGCACGACAGGTCGTTCCAGATCAGCACCATGGCGATGCACCGGGCCAGCCCGACGATGATCAGCCCGGTGCGGTATGCGGGGAGGTCGGGCAGGAAGAGCCACGCCAGGGCGAACATCACGGCCGGCCCGACAAGCCAGTTGAGCACCAGGGACGAGACGAGCATCCGCCGGTCGCGGGTGACGGTCCCGAGGTGCCCGTAGCGGACCTTGGCGAGCACCGGGTACATCATGACCAGCAGCCCGACGAAGATCGGCAGCGACGTGCCCCGGGTCACCTGGACGGCGTCGAGGTGCTGACCGAGGCTCGGCACGGCCCGCCCCAGCCCGATGCCGAGGGCCATGGCTGCGAGGATCCACACCGGCAGGAACCGGTCGAGCACCGACAGGCGCGCCGCGACACGAGCCTCGGGCGGCGGCACCGGCTCGCCCGGCGGCGCGACCGGGTGCTCGGCGAGCACGTCACCCACGGCGGGCCGCCAACGGTCGCCCGTCGTGCTCGCCACGGCGTCGCGGGCGGCGCGTCAGCAGCACCGCTGCGTCCTCGCCGGCCCTGCCTCGGCGTCCGCGAGCACGGTGTACACCTCCCACTGCTCGCCGCCGGGACCGTCGACCCAGACCTTGTCCTGCACGGCGTAGCAGCACGCCACCGCCTCCTCGGAGCGCGTGGCGAGCCCGCCGTCGGCGAGGCGTGCCGCTGCCGCCGCGACCTCCTCGGCGCTCGCCACCTCGACGCCGAGGTGGTTCAGCGTCCCCGGCGCAACGGTGGGCTCCTCGACGAGGACGAGCTTGAGCGGCGGGTCGGCGACCGCGAAATTCGCGTAGCCGGGCCGGACCTTCGCCGGCGCGCTCCCGAGCAAGGTGGTGTAGAAGGCGACCGCCTCGTCGAGGTCGGCCACGTTGAGTGCGAGCTGGATGCGGGCCATCGGCACCTCCGCGGCTATCATTGATGGACGTTGATGTATCGACCGTAACCGATCAATCGATCATCGTCAATGGGAGGACGCCGTGGCAGCACGTTCCGTCGCCGAGCCAGCGGCTGCCCCGTGCTGCCGTTCGGTGCTCGAAGCCCCGCTGGGCCGCCCCGACGCCGAGGAGCTGGCCCGCGGCTTTGCCGCCCTCGCCGACCCCGTGCGGCTGCGACTGCTGTCGATCCTCGCCGCGGCGGCGACGGGCGAGGCGTGCGTCTGCGACGTCGTCGAACCGCTCGGCAAGTCCCAGCCGACCGTCTCGCACCACCTGAAGGTGCTCGGGGAAGCCGGCCTCGTCCACGGCGAGCGCCGTGGACGCTGGGTCTGGTACTCGCTCGACCGGGAGCGCCTCGCCACCCTGCGAGCGGCCATCGACGGGGGTGCCTGACCGGTCCCCCGGTCTCGCCCGCCTGACGCCGCGGCGCCGGCACGGGCCGCCGGCGCCCGGTCAGGCACCGCCGCAGCCCGTTCCGAGCAGCGAACCGGCTCGGGGCTCAGCTCCGCGGCACGGCCGACCAGGCCACGTCCTTGTCGACGCGCGGCTCCCCCGGCAGGCCGAGGACGCGCTCGCCGATGATGTTGCGCTGGATCTCGGAGGTACCGCCCTCGATCGAGTTGGCCCGGGCCCGCAGGAACATGGTCCGCGACGACCCCGGGGGACCGGTGAGGCCGAGGTTGGCCGACCGGCGCATCTCGTAGTCGTAGCCGACGAGGGCGCTCGGGCCGAGGAGGTCGACGCACAGCTCGTAGATCCGGGCGTTGACCTCGGCGAACATGAGCTTGGCGATCGAGCCCTCCGGACCGGGGTTCCCCGCCCGGCGGTTCTGGGACGCCCGGATGTTGGTGAGGCGCAGGACCTCGGCCTCGATCCACCGCCGCACCAGCTCGTCCTTGGCGACCGCCGTCCTGGCCTGGGCCTCCTCGTGCCAGATGCGGACGGCCTCGGCGATGGCTCCCGACCCGCGCGCCGGAGGTGCCGAGCCGCCGCCGATGGTCGTGCGCTCGTTCATGAGCGTCGTCATCGCCACGCGCCAGCCCTCGTTGACCTCGCCGACCCGGTCGGCGTCGGGGACACGGACCTCGGTCAGGTACACCTCGTTGAACTCGGCCTGGCCGGTCATCTGGCGCAGGGGGCGTACCTCGACCCCCGGCGCGTGCATGTCGAGGGCGAAGTAGGTGAGCCCCTTGTGCTTGGGCGCGTCGGGGTCGGTGCGGGTCACCAACATGCCGCGATCGGCGATGTGGGCCAGCGTGTTCCACACCTTCTGACCGGTGATCACCCACTCGTCGCCGTCGCGCACGGCCTTGCACGCCAGACTGGCGAGGTCGGAGCCCGAGCCGGGCTCCGAGAAGAGCTGGCACCAGGCGTCCTCGCCGGTGAACATCCGTCGGAGCAGCCGGCCCCGCAGCTGGTCGTCGCCGTGGGTGACGATCGTCGGACCGGCCATCGTCAGACCGAAGAAGTGGCGCTCGTTGGCGCCTGGCGCCCCCCGCTCGCGGAGCCGGCGGTCCACCTCCTTCTGCAAGTCGGGACGGAACCCGAGGCCGCCCCACCCCTCGGGGAAGTGGACCCAGGCGAGCCCCAGGTCGTACTGGGCACCCCGGAAGACGACGGGGTCGGTGCCGGACGGGTCGTGCTCGGCGAGGAGCTGGTCGATGCGCTCGGCGACGACGGTGGGCTCGGTCATGGCGCTCTCCTTTGGTCTCCTGCTCTCAGCTCGCCCGGCGAGCTCGGCGGGGTGCTCCTCCGGAGCACGTCCGGCTCGACGCGACAGGGCCCGCCCCGGTAGCGGCCGGCCCCGGTGCCCCGACCCGGCGTTCCAGACCGACGCCGCCGGCACGCGTCCCAGGCGGGCGCCGCCGTTCCGACGACCGATCCTGCCACGGACCGGCCGGTGCGGTGGGCGGCTGCGGTGAGCCCTGCGTCAGAGGGTGCCGGCGCCTCCACTCCTTGCCAGCTCCGAGAATAACTGTTATTCGTGGAGCCGTGGGGGTGGGCACGGCGCTCCAGGGAATCGAGCCGGCGGGTGAGGACGGGCGCGACGAGCTGCGCGAAGTGCTCCTCGACGCCGCGGCCCGCGTGGTGGCCCGTCGAGGCTACGACGGGACACGGATCGCCGACGTCGTGAAGGAGGCCGGCCTCTCGACAGGCGCCGTCTACGGGCGGTTCCGCTCGAAGCACGAGCTCGTGCGCGAGGCGCTCCTCACCCGCTCGGTCCCCCGGGCTCGTGCCGTCCCGCCCGACCACGCGCGGGTGGCCGACTTCCTGCAGGCCGGTGCGACACGCCAGACCGGGCCGCTCGCCGACGGTGAGGCGCTGCTCCTCGAGACGTTCGTCACTGCCCGACGCGACCCGGAGGTGAGCGCCGCGCTCGCCGATGCCAGCCGGCAGTGGCACGACGCCGTGACCCCGCTCGTCGAAGCGGCCGAGGCCGACGGCACGATCGACCCCGCGCTCGACCCCGAGGCCGTGCTGCACCTGGTCCGGGTGGTGCGCCTCGGGCTCCTGCTCTTCCGGGGCTCCGGGCTCGAAGCGCCCGACCCCGCCGGTTGGGAGCAGCTCGTCGAGCGGATCATCGCCAGCTTTGGTGCCGTCAGCGTGGCGACGGCGCCGGCGCAAGCGGGCGCGGGCGAGACGGCGCAAGCGGGCGCGGGCGAGACGGCGCCGGCGGGCGCGGGCGGATGACGGCGAGGGCCGGGCCAGCCCGGCCGGGGGCGAGCAGTCGAGGCAGCACGTGCTGTCGAAAGGGGGAGCCATGACCACGGGCATCGAGGACGCGCCGGGCCCCGAGCAGGTACGCGGCGCGCTGAAGGAGATCGAGGACCACGCGGTCCGGATCTTCACGTGGGAGTACGAGCGCGACCGGACGCAGCTCGTCACGCTCTACAACAAGGCGATGGGGGCGCAGTGGAACAGCGTGACCGACCTCGACTGGGACACCGACGTCGACCCCGAGCGGATGGTCGTCGAGATGGGCGACGATGCCGTCCCTCGGATGTTCCGCGAGGCCGCCGCCCTGAAGGGCTCGCCGCTCGCCTCGTGGGGCGAGACCGAGTTCACCCGCCTTGGGGTGGAGCTCCTCTGCGCCCGGCTCAGCCAGTTCATGCACGGCGAGCAGGGGGCGATGCTGACGGCGGCCAAGCTCGTCGAGACCGTGCCGTGGATCGACGCCAAGTACTACGCGGCCACCCAGACCATGGACGAGGCTCGGCACACCGAGGTCTTCGCCAAGTACCTCGACACCAAGCTCGGGACGGCCTACCCGATGAGCCCGTTCCTCGACGAGCAGATCACAGCCCTGCTCGAGGACGGCCGGTGGGACATCGCCTACCTCGGCATGCAGATCGTCATCGAGAGCCTGGCGCTCGCCGCCTTCGGCGAGATGCACCGGACGACCACCGAGCCGCTGCTCAAGAAGCTCCTCCGCTACGTCATGTCCGACGAGGCCCGCCACGTGGCCTTCGGCATCCTCAGCCTGAGCGAGCTCTACCGCGACCTGAGCGCTGCCGAGCTGCGCGAGCGCCAGGAGTTCCTCGTCGAGAACACCTTGCGCAACCGGGCCCGCTCCACCACCCCGGAGATCTGGGAGCGCATGGGCGTCCCCGTGGCGGCCGTCGTTCCCTACCTGATGGAAGCTGCCCAGAAGACCGGCGGCGGCATCTTCGCCGCCTTCCAGCGGGCGTTCTTCGCCAAGCTCGTGCCCAACGTGCGCAAGCTCGGCCTGCTGGACGCCAACGACGGCTGGCTGCGCGAGCAGTGGGGCAAGGCCGGGCTCCTCGAGTTCGAGCACGCCCCCGACACCTCCGAGGACTACCTCGCCTACGACGCGGTGACGACGGACCGCCAGCGCGCCGGCGCATGACCGACGCGCTGCGGGGTCGAGCAGCCGTCGTCGGCGTGGCCGACGACGCCTCGCCGACCGGCGAGCTCGAGCGCACCGGGCGCGACCTCGAGGTGGCGATGGTCGCCGCCGCCCTCGAGGACGCCGGGCTCACGCTCGACGACGTCGACGGGGTCTGCCACACGACGTCCTCGATGCAGCTGGCCGAGGCGCTGGGCATCCATCCCACGTTCACCGACTCGACCAACACCGGAGGCTCGAGCTTCGAGGTCCACGCCGAGCACGCCGCCGCCGCCATCGCCGCCGGCCTGTGCGACGTGGTGGTCAGCGTCTACGCGTCGACGCCCCGCTCGGACCGGCGCGCCGGGCGGCCTCGCCGCCGGCCGGAACGGGGGCCCGGCGACCCGCTGGTCGAGTGGGAGCTCCCCTACGGGCTGCGGCTCCCCATGGCTCCCTACGCCATGGCTGCGTCGCGCCACATGGCCCGCTTCGGCACGACGTCCGAGCAGCTGGCCGAGATTGCCGTGTCGACCCGGCAGTGGGCGTCGATGAACCCCCGGGCCCGCTACCGCGACCCGATCACCGTCGACGACGTGCTCGCCTCGCCCTACGAGTGCGAGCCGCTCCACCGGCTCGACTGCTGTCTGGTGACCGATGGGGCCGGTGCCTTCGTGATGACGAGCGCGGAGCGGGCACGCGACCTCGCCAAGCCCCCCGTCTACGTACTGGGTGCCGCCACCTGCCACGACCACTCGATGATCTCGCAGATGCCCGACCTCACCACCACGCCCGGGCGCGTGTCGGGGGCGCGGGCCTTCGCCATGGCAGGCCTCGGCCCCGCGGACGTCGACCTGCTGATGGGCTACGACAGCTTCACCGTCACCGCCCTCCTGCACCTCGAGGACCTCGGCTTCTGTGCCAAGGGCGAGGGCGGGCCGTTCGTCGAGGGCGGTCGGACCGCGCCGGGGGGAAGCCTGCCCATGAACACCAACGGCGGCGGCCTCTCCTACACGCACCCGGGCATGTACGGCATGTTCCTCGTCGTCGAGGCCGTGCGCCAGCTACGGGGCGAGTGCGGTGAGCGCCAGCTGGCGTCACCCCAGGTCGCCGTGGCGCACGGGTCCGGCATCGTGCTCTCGTGCATGTCCACGCTCGTGCTCGGCACGGAGGCGACCCGATGAGCGGGACGGGCCAGGCCAACCGGCTCGAACCGAAGATCGGCCAGGGTGCCGAGCCCTTCTGGGAGGCGACGCGCCGCAAGCAGCTGGTGCTGCCGTGGTGCCAGGTGTGCGACCGGCCGTTCTTCTACCCTCGGCCGTTCTGCCCCCGTTGCCTGGGCCGCGCCGTCGAGTGGCGGCCGGCGGCCGGCACCGGCGTCGTCCACGCCTTCACCGTCGAGCACCGCGCCGAGGTCGGCCCCTTCGCCGGGGGCGAGCCGTTCGTGGTCGCCCTCGTCGAACTGGCCGAAGGCGTCCGGATGCTGAGCAACGTCGTCGGCTGCCCGCCCGCCGAGGTCCGCGTCGACCTGCCGGTGTCCGTCTGCTGGGAACCGCTCTCCGACGGGCGCCACCTGCCCCAGTTCGCC
>JAJZJT010000134.1 GCA_021809995.1 Actinomycetes bacterium | reverse complement strand
GTGCGAGTGCGGGAGCGAGGCGACCAGTTCCGCAGGCTGGCCCGCTCGGCGTTCGCCGACCTCCTCGACCAGGAGCACCCGATCGGTCGCCTCGCGCTCACGCAGGTGCTGGTGACGGCGGGGGACACCGTCTTCGCCGTGTCGCTGGCCGGCTCGCTCTTCTTCTCGATCTCGCCGCACGCCGCCCAGGGGCGCGTGCTCCTCTACCTGCTCTTGACGATGGCGCCCTTTGCCGTCGTCGCTCCGGCGCTCGGTTCCGTCGTCGACCGCAGCCGCGGCGCCCGACGCGCCACGGTGGTGGCCTCGGCAGTGGGACGAGCCGTGATGTCGCTCCTGCTCACGAGCGGCGTCCACTCGCTCCTGCTGTTCCCCGAGGCGTTCGCCATGCTGGTCCTCTCGAAGGTCTACCTCGTGACGAAGGGTGCGCTCGTCCCCGAGATGGCCGAGCTCGCCGACCAGCGCTCCGGCGACAGCGACCGCTCCGTGCCCCCGCCGCGTCCCGCGCCCCCCGGACCTGACCCGGACACGCCTCCCTACGGCACGCAGGCCGTCCCCTTGGCGGCAGTGCCCGGCGCGCCGCGTCCCGCGCCCGCCGACCAGCGCCCGGCGAGCGGCGTGATCACGACCGACTACGCCAGCATCAACGCGCGGCTCGGGCTGCTCTCGTCGCTCTCGGGCTTCGTCGCCGCCCTGCCGGCGATCGGGCTCCTCAAGCTGGGTGGGGCGTCGTGGGTGCTCGCCTTCGACATCTTGGTGTTCACCGCTGCAGCGGTCGCCGGGTGGCGTCTGCCGGTCAGGGCGGCTCGTCTCGCCGCTGCCCGTACCCCGTCACGGCGCCGACCGACCGCTGCCGTGCCGATGGTGGACCCGACCTCCCCGGCGCCGAGCGGAGCCTGGGCGGGTGCGCCGGCCGGTTGGACCCTCGAGGAGTGGCAGGCCGACCAGGCCGACCTGGCCGTGTTCCGGCCGATCGCCGGCCCCGAGGTGTCACGGGCCCGGGTGCCGATGTCGATCCTCAAGCTGGTGGCAGGGTTCCTCACCTTCCTGATCGCCTTCGGGTTGCGCCGCGAGGGCGCGTCGACGTGGTGGTTCGGCCTCCTCCTCGGGGCGGTGACCGCCGGGGCGCTCGTCGGCGTCGTGTCGATGCGCCGGCTCCGCCAGTTCGCCTCCGAGCAGCAGATCCTCCTCGGGTCGCTGCTCGTGGCCGCGGGCGGGGCTGTCTTCGGGGCCGCGCTCGGCAACCGGTGGGCCCAGGTGGTCGTCGCCCTCACGGTGGGCGTGGCGGGCTCGGTCGCCAAGCCGTCGTTCGACGCGCTGGCTCAGCAGGGCGTGACGCCGGCAGACCAGGGACGCGCCTTCTCCCGCTTCGAGACCGGTTGGCAGCTCATGTGGGTGATCGGCGCGTTCGTCCCGGTCGTGCTGAACCTCGGCATCCCCGTCGGGGACGTCGTCATCGCGCTGCTGACCGGCGCGGGCTCGCTGGCCTACCTGGGCTCGAGCCGGCACGGCGACTCGCCGCCGGTCGTCAGCCGAGGTCGCGCTCCAGCCGGTCGACCTCGCTGACGAGGGCGCCCGGCAGGCGGTCGCCGAAGGTGGCGAAGTGCTGGCGGATGAGCGGCACCTCGGCACGCCACTCCTCGACGTCGACGTGGAGGAGCTTGTCCATGTCGTCCTCGGAGACGGCGAGCCCCTCGGTGTTGATGGCACCGGGAGCGGGCACGGCGCCGATCGGGGTCTCCACAGCCTCGCCGCGTCCGGCGACGCGCTCGAACACCCACTCGAGCACTCGCGAGTTCTCGCCGTAACCGGGCCATAGCCACTTGCCTTCGGCGTCCTTGCGGAACCAGTTGACGTAGAAGATCTTCGGCAGCTTCTCGGCGTCGGCGGACTCGCCGACGCGCAGCCAGTGGTGGAAGTAGTCGGCCATGTTGTACCCGCAGAACGGGAGCATGGCGAAGGGGTCGCGGCGGAGGTTGCCGACCGCTCCGGTGGCGGCGGCGGTCGTCTCGGACGCCATGATCGAGCCGAGGAACACGCCGTGGGCCCAGTCGCGTGCCTGGAACACGAGCGGCACCACCGACGCCCGACGTCCGCCGAAGAGGATGGCGTCGATGGGGACGCCGGCCGGGTCCTCCCACTCGGCGGCGATGGCGGGGTCCTGCGAAGCGGGGACCGTGAAGCGCGCGTTGGGGTGGGCGGCAGGCGTCCCGCTCGCCGGCGTCCACTCCTCGCCCTTCCAAGAGGTCAGGTGGTCCGGCACCTCGTCGGTCATGCCCTCCCACCACACGTCGCCGTCGTCGGTGAGGGCCGTGTTGGTGAAGATCGTGTTGGCCTCGAGGGTCAGCATGGCATTCGGGTTGGTGTGGCTGTTGGTGCCCGGCGCCACGCCGAAGAAGCCCGCCTCGGGGTTGATGGCGTAGAGCCGGCCGTCGGGGCCGAACTTCATCCAGCAGATGTCGTCGCCGATCGTCTCCACCTTCCATCCGGGCAGGGTGGGGATGAGCATGGCGAGGTTCGTCTTGCCGCAGGCGGAGGGGAAGGCACCCGTGACATAGCGGGTCTCGCCTGCCGGCGAGGTCAGCTTCAGGATGAGCATGTGCTCAGCCAGCCAGTGGTCGTCGCGGGCCATCACCGAGGCGATGCGGAGGGCGAAGCACTTCTTGCCGAGCAGGGCGTTGCCGCCATAGCCCGAGCCGTACGACCAGATCTCGCGCGTCTCGGGGAAGTGGACGATGTACTTGTTGTCGGCGTCGCAGGGCCACGGCACGTCCTCGTCCCCGTCGGCCAGCGGGGCGCCGACCGAGTGGAGGCACGGCACGAAGTCGCCGTCGGGACCGAGCACGTCGAGCGCTCCCTTGCCCATCCGCGTCATGATCCGCATCGAGACGGCCACGTACGCCGAGTCGGTGATCTCGACGCCGATGTGGGCGATCTTCGAGCCCAGCGGGCCCATCGAGAACGGGACGACGTACATCGTCCGTCCTCGCATCGACCCCCGGAACAGGCCGGTCAGGGTCTGGCGCATCTCGGCCGGGTCACGCCAGTTGTTGGTCGGCCCCGCGTCGGCCTCGTTGACCGAGCAGATGAAGGTGCGGTCCTCGACCCGGGCCACGTCGTCGGGGTCGGAGTGCGCCCAGTAGCTGTGCGGCCGCTTGGCGTCGGCGAGCTTGGTGAAGGTGCCCTGGTCGACAAGGAGCTGGCACAGGCGGTCGTACTCCTCCGCCGAACCGTCGCACCACACGACGGCTGCGGGCTCGGTGAGCGCTGCGACCTCGTCCACCCATGCGATCAGCTTCTTGTTCTCGGTGGGCAACGACAAGGCACTCCTCCTCGCTCGGGGCTCCGCATGCGTGCCGCCCCGGTGTCGGAGGCTCCGAGACGGGGGCGAACGCGTCACTCCATGGTAGCGGGCACGGTGCGGGCGGTCAGGAAGGCGTGGTAGGCAGGAGCGATGGGAGGTGGCCGGGCAGGTACCCGGGCAGGTGACGAGGCAGGTGACCGGTCCGGAGCGAGCCCGCTCCCCCCCTCGGCCGACGGTGACGAGTTCGCCGCCATCCGCCGCTTGCGCGCCGTGTTCGAGGCGGCAGCGGGCGGTGGCGCTCCCGAGGGCGAGGTGTGGATCGGAGACGACGCCGCCGCCGTCCGAGCCGGTCGCGGCCCGCTCCTGCTCGCTACCGACCTGGTCGTGGCAGGCGTCCACGCCGACCTGCGGTGGTGCTCGCCGGCCGACGCCGGGTTCAAGGCCGTCATGGCCACGGTGTCCGACATCGCCGCCATGGGGGGCCGGCCCCGTCACCTGCTCGTGTCGGTTGCCGCGCCGCCGTCGGTGCCGCTCGACGCCGTCGTCGAAGGTGTGGCCGAGGCCGCTCGCCTCGTCGGCGCGCCGGTGGTGGGCGGAGACCTGAGCGCGGCACCAGTGCTCGTCGTCTCGGTGGCGGTGACCGGGTCCCTCGAGGCCGGGCCTCAGCCCGGGGGGGAGGCTGCACCGCTCCTACGCTCGGGTGCCCGTCCCGGGGACACCGTGCTCGTCACCGGAGCCCTCGGGGCTTCGGCGGCCGGGCTGGCACGGCTGCGCGACCGCGTGCTCGCAGGCGTCTCGACGCTCGACACGCTTGCGGACGACGGCTCGGAGGCGCTGGCCGCCGCCCATCGGCGTCCCGTCGCCAGGCTCGACGAAGGAGACGCGGCCCGACAGGCCGGGGCCCGGGCCGCCGTCGACGTCTCCGACGGGTTGCTGGCCGACGTCGGCCACCTGGCGGAGGCATCAGGCGTGGGCGTGGCGCTGTCGGGCATCCCCGTCGCTCCCGGGGCCACCCTGGCGGACGCCCTCGGTGGTGGCGAGGACTACGAGCTCGTCGTGGCCACACCGGAGCCCCGCCAGCTCGAGGCGGTGTTCGCCGCCTCGGGGCTGCGCCCGCCGGTCCGGATCGGCGTGTGCACGGCCGAGAGCGGGGTGGTGCGCCTGGACGGCGAGCTGGCTCCGGCCGCGGGGTGGCGCCACTCGCTCGGGTGAGCCCGGACAGGGTGCGCGTGCCGGGGCCGGCACGGTCGAGATGCCGGGCGCGTGCGGCGCGTCCGGGCCAGACTTGCGGGATGGCAGCCGGAGGACGCTCGGGCAGGCGCCGATGACGATCGGTGGGACGAGCCCGACGCGCGGGGCGACGCGCCGACCCGACCTCGCCGGGGCGCGGATCCTGGTGGTCGACGACGAGGAGAGCATCACCGACCTGGTGGCCATGGCGCTCGGGATGCACGGTGCCGTGGTCGAGGTCGCCCACGACGGGCGCCATGCCCTCGACGCCATCCCGCACATGCGTCCGCACGCCGTCGTCCTCGACGTCATGCTCCCCGACCTCGACGGGCTCGAGGTCCTGCGGCGGATGCAGTGGGACCCCCGTACGGCCGCGGTGCCGGTGCTGTTCCTGACGGCCAAGGGGGGCGTGGACGACAAGGTACGGGGGCTCGCTGCGGGGGGCGACGACTACCTGGCCAAGCCGTTCAGCGTGGAGGAGCTCGTGTGGCGGGTGGCCGCCGTGCTCCGCCGGGCCGGCGGGGCGGTGGACGACGGACCGGTCTTCTCGTTCGCCGACCTCCGCCTCGACGAGGACACCTACGAGGTGTGGCGGGGGGGCCAGACGATCGACCTGACGCCGACCGAGTTCCGCCTCCTGCACTTCCTCCTGCTCAACGCCGGACAGGTCGTCTCGAAAGCGCAGATCCGCGAGGCCGTGTGGGAGTACGCGTTCGACGGCAAGCTCAACATGGTCGAGGTCTACGTCAGCTACCTGCGCAAGAAGCTCGACGCGCACGGCCCGCCCCTCATCCGCACGGTGCGCGGGGTCGGGTACACCCTGCGAGTGCCGCCCGAGCCCGGGCCCGACGCAGGTGGGCCAGCTGTGGGCACGGGCCAGCAGGACGCGCCGGCGGTCCAGTCGGGCCCGTGACGCTGCGCGTCCGGCTCCTGGTCTTGCTGGTGGCCATCGTGGCCATCGGGCTCGTCGTCACCGACGTCGTCACCTACGCGTCCCTCCGGTCGTTCCTCACTGCCCGGGTCGACCAGCAGCTCGAGGTGGCGGCCTTCCCGGCTGAGCGACAGCTCCTCGTCGCCGCCGGACTGGCTCCCGCGCCCACACCGCGCCAGCCGGCGGGGCGGCGCCCCGTCGCCCCGGCGCCGAGCGGTCGGGGTCTCCGGCGTGACGGCCCCATCGTGTCGGGCACCTTCGGCGAGCTGCTGAGCCCCTCGGGTACGGTCCTCGCCCACGCCTTCTTCACGCTCGGTGGCAAGGCGTCGGCCGCGCCACGGATCCCCGCCCGCCTCCCGGCGCCGGGTCCGACCGGGTCGCCGGCCTTCCTCACCGTCGGATCGGCTCCGGGCGGCCCCAGCTACCGGGTCATGGTGCGCGACGTGCCCGGCGGCCGGGGGACCCTCGTGGTGGCACAGCCCACCAACGAGCTCACCAGCACGCTCGGCCGGCTGCTCGTCGTCGAGGTGGTGGTCTCGGCTGGCGTGCTGGTCGGGTTGGCCGCCCTGGCGTGGCTGCTCGTCCGGCGAGACACGCGTCCCATCGAGGACATGGCCGCAACGGCGACGGCCATCGCCGCCGGCGACCTGAGCCTGCGGGTGAGCCCCGGACGCTCTGGCTCCGAGGTCGGTCGGCTCGCCGGCGCCTTCAACGCGATGATCGGCGAGATCGAGGACGCCTTCGCCGCGCGCATCGCGTCCGAGGACCGCCTCCGCCGGTTCCTCGCCGACGCGTCGCACGAGCTCCGGACGCCGCTCACGTCGATCCGCGGCTACACCGAGCTGTTCGACCTCGGCATGAGCGAGCGGCCGACCGACCTCGCCCGGTCGATGGCCCATCTGCGCGCCGAGGCAGCGAGGATGGAGCGCCTGGTCGACGACTTGTTCCTGCTGGCCCAGCTGGACCACGAGCGACCCCTCGCACGCGAGCGGGTCGACCTCTCCGACGTGGCCGCACGCGCCGTCGACGCCGCGCGCCTGCGCTCCGGGGCGCACCCGGTCACCCTCGACGCACCCGGCTCCGTGGTCGTCGACGGGGACGAGTTCCGGCTTCGTCAGGTGGTCGACAACCTCGTCACCAACGCCCTCACCCATACGCCGCCGGGGACGCCTGTCACCGTGCGCGTCGCCGTCGAGGACGCCGACGCCGTCGTCGAGGTCGCCGACCGCGGCCCCGGGATCCCCCCGGACCAGCTGCTCCACGTCTTCGAGCCGTTCCGCCGGCTCGACCCGTCGCGCGCCAGGTCGACCGGTGGTGCCGGCCTCGGCCTGGCCATCGTGGAGGCCGTCGTCCACGCCCACGGCGGGACCGTGACCGCCCGGTCCGGCTCGGGCGGATCGGGGGCCGTCTTCGAGGTCCGACTGCCCCGGCAGCGTCCGTCCGGCTCTGGCCGGGACGGGGACACAGCACCACGTGCGGCCCTCGGCTCGGGCGTGGAGGGGGCGTCGGCGACGACGGGGAGCGGTGAGCCAACGGGCACGCGTTGACGCGGCCGTCCCGTCGGGCGGATCAGGAGCCGGGTCGGCCGTCCCTCGGGGTCAGCCGCGGCCCGTCCCGGCGCGGGCGGTGCCAGTCCCGCGGAGACCGGTGACGCCGGCTCCGGCGAAGGCCCGGAGGGCACCGGGGCCCGTCGTGGCGGTGGGGAGCGGGTTCGCCAGGTCGGCGACGACCACCTGTTGGCCTCGGCGCAGCCCGGCGGTGACCTGGGTCCAACGAGCCCCCACGACCCCCGTCGTCACGCGGACGGCGACGACGGTCCCCGCCTCGTCGACGTCGACGGTCCGTAGTGCCCCGATCCGGTGCACGGCCGACGTCGGCACCACGGTGACGTTCGTGGCGTGGCCGACCACGATGGCGACGGAGGCCTGCCCGCCGGTGCGCAGGGGCAGGCCGCTTCCCGGGGGCACGGTCACGGTGACCGGGTAGGTGGTGACGCCCGTCGACGACGTGCTGGCGACCAGGCCGATGGTCGACACGGTGCCCCGGACTGGCGTCCCCGTCGAGTCGGGGACGACCGTCGCTCGTTGGCCGACGGTCAGCTCCGCAAGGTCGGTGACCGGCACGGCGAGGTCCACCTCGTCGGCACCGGGAGCAATGACGACGACGGGTGCTGCCGGGGCCGACGCCGCGCCGCGGGCGCTCGCCCCCGACGAGACGGACTGGCCGGGCGAGAAGCCGACGGCGGCCACCGTGCCGGTGAGCGGGGTGGCCAACGTGGCGTCTGCGAGCGCCCG
>JAJZJT010000133.1 GCA_021809995.1 Actinomycetes bacterium | reverse complement strand
TGCCCGGGCACCCTGCGACCGCCGTCGACACGACCGGCGCCGGCGACGTCCACGTCGGTGCCATGCTGGCCCGGCTGGCAGCTGGTGACGACGCGCTGGACGCCGCCCGGTTCGCCAACGTGGCTGCGGCCCTGTCGGTCGGGCGCCGCGGCGGCGCGAGCGGGCCGGAGCCCGAGGCGGTCGCCGCAGCGATCGCCGGATCCGACGCGGTGGCGGCTGCCGGCGCGGCCACCGCCCTCGGACCGAGCCGTCGGGGTGACGAGGCCCGACAGTCGCACCGCTCGTGGCCGGAGTGACCGAGCGCTACTCCCCACGTCGCCATGACGAGGCGTCGCCCTGGGCGGAGAGCCCGAACGACGCACGGACCCACTCGAGAGCGCCGGCGACGGTGGTGGCCGACGGGCCCTCTGGGGAGGGCGGGCGGTCGATGACCAGGACGGCCACCCCCAGGTTCCGAGCCGCCTCGAGCTTGGCGGCGGTGGCGTCCCCGCCGCTGTTCTTGGTCACGACGAGGTCGATCCGGTGACGCACCAAGAGCGCCGTCTCCCCGTCGACGCTGAACGGGCCTCGGTCGAGGACCACCTCCGCCGGGTGCAGGGGCAAGCGCTCAGGAGGATCGAGGCAGCGCACCAACCACCGTCGCCGCCCGTCGGAGGCAGGGGCGAGAGCAGCCAGCTCGCCCCGACCGATGGTCACGAACACCCGTCGGAACGGACCGCTGCCGATCACCGTGGCACCCGCCGCCAAGGTGGCCACGACGGTCCAGCGGTCCCCCGGTTGCGCCTGCCAGGGTGGCCGTTCGAGACGGAGCCTCGGCACGCCGGTCCGGTTGCAGGCCTCGTACGCATGCCAGCGCATCCGCGCCGCGAACGGGTGGGTGGCGTCGACCAAGGCCGAGATCCGCTCGGCCCGGAGGTACGCAGCCAGCCCCTCGGTGCCTCCGAACCCGCCGGTCCGGTGCTGACCAGGCAACGCTGCGGCGCTCGCCGTCCGGCCCGCCAACGAGGTCACGACCACGAGGTCGCCGCGTGCGCACAGCGCCTCCGCCAGGCGGCCGGCCTCGGACGTGCCTCCGAGCAGCAGCAGGCGAGGCGGGTCGGTCACGGTCGTCGCATGGATTGAGTGCCGCAGCGCCAGGCTGGTAGCGTCCAGGGCGGTTACAGGGAACACCGGTGAGAGACCGGGGCTGTCCCGCAACTGTAACCGGGGAGCGAACCCCATCTGAGGCCACGGTCCAGCCGGACGGGAAGGCCGGGGCGAGCGTCGATCCGGGAGCCAGGAAACCTGTGCCAACGGAGATCTCGACGCGGGAGACGTCAAGGGTGGACCAGTGGCAGCCGTCCCATCGCTCGGGCGCGATCATGGTGTGCGGCACCACGTCCAATGCCGGCAAGAGCACGGTCACGGCCGGGCTGTGCCGGCACTACGCCCGGGGCGGGGCGCGGGTGGCGCCGTTCAAGGCCCAGAACATGTCGAACAACTCGGCGGTCACGCCAGCGGGCCACGAGATCGCCCGGGCCCAGGCCTGGCAAGCCATGGCGGCCGGTGTCGACGCCGAGGTGGCCATGAACCCCGTGCTCGTGAAGCCCATGGGGGAGCGCCGCTGCCAGGTGGTCGTGATGGGCCGCCCACTGGGCACGATGACGGCTGCCGAGTACCACCGGCTGAAGCCGGAGCTGCTCGACGTCGTGCTGCAGGCGCTGGCCGACCTCCGCCAGCGCTATGACGTGGTGATCCTCGAAGGAGCCGGCAGCCCGGCCGAGATCAACCTCCTCGACGCCGACATCGTCAACCTCCGCCTCGCCCACGACGCCGGGCTCCCGGCCATCCTCGTCGGCGACATCGACCTGGGCGGGGTGTTCGCCTCGCTGTTCGGGACCGTCGCCCTCCTGCCCGACGCGTACCGGCCGCTGGTCAAGGGCTTCGTGGTCAACAAGTTCCGTGGCGACCCGACGCTCCTCTTCGACGGCACGGCTCGGCTCGAGGAGCGCGCCGGCGTCCCGACCCTCGGGGTGCTCCCCTTCCTCGACGGCCCCGAGATCGACAGCGAGGACTCGCTCGCCCTCGACCGGCCCCTCGACACCGCTCCCGATGAGGGGGACGACGGCGCCTGGCCGACCGACCCGACCCGGGTCCCCGACGTGCTCGACGTGGCGGTGGTGCGGCTGCCCCGCATCGCCAACTTCACCGACATCGACCCCCTGCGGATGGAACCCGGCGTACGGCTGCGCTGGGTCGACGACGCCCGCAGTGTCGGGCAACCCGACCTGCTCGTCGTCCCCGGCTCCAAGGCCACCGTCGCCGACCTGGCCTGGCTGCGCAGCCGCGGGCTGGACCGGGCCGTCAGGACCGCGCGCAGTGTCGTGCTGGGCATCTGCGCCGGCTACCAGATGCTCGGCCGCACGATCGCCGATCCCGACGGCGTCGAGTCCTCCGAGCGTGCCGTGGACGGCCTCGGCGTGTTGGACGCTTCCACGACGTTCGGCCCCGACAAGGTCACCCGGTGGCGCCATGGGAACCTGTTCGGCCGGCCGGTGAGCGGCTATCAGATCCACCACGGCATCGTCCAAGCGGCGGGGCCGGCGTTCGTCGAGCTCGATGACGGGACCGGCGACGGCGCCATCGGCACCGTCCCGGCCGGCGGGACGGTGTGGGGGACCTCGCTGCACGGCCTGCTCGAGTCGGACGGGGCACGGGCGGCGCTGCTCGGGCAGGTGGCGCGTCTGGCAGGCAAGCACGTCGGCCACGGCGGATCGTTCGAGGCTGCCCGCCAGCGACGGATCGACCGGCTGGCCGACGCGATCGCCGAGCACCTCGACATGGGAGCGCTGGACCGGATCCTCGCCGAAGGAGCCCTGGTGTGACCACCGTCGACGAAGTGCTCGCCGCCGTCGGATCCCGGGTCGAGCACTTGCGGGCATCCGTCGGGGAACCGCCGGAGACGGAGGAGGGCTGGTGCGACTGTGACGCCATCACGGCGGCGGACCTCGACGCCGCCGTCGGAGGCGCCGGTCCGCTGGGTACCGGCGACCGGCAGGTGGCGGCGTCGCTGCTGGTCCAGTCCTACGCCCACCGCGTCGCCGCGGTCAGCCTGGCGGCCTACGCCGTCGGCCTGCCCTGGCCGTCACCGGCGGCCACCGCCACCTCGGTCCGCCTCGTCGGCGGACGGGCGAGAGCCCTGTGCTTCCGGTCCGACGTGATCGGCGACGCGGGCGACGTCGGATCGCTCGTCGACGCGGCGTTCGCTTCCCACCTGGTGCCGTTCGCGTCGACCGCGCGAGCATGCCAGCGCCTCGGCGAGCGCCTGGTCTGGGCCAACATCGCCGCCTCGTGCGCCGCGGCGTTCCGAGCGGTCGAGGGCTCGGCTCGAGGCCGCGGCGACGCCGGTGAGCAGGCGGCGGTCCGCCACCGGGCGGCCGAGCTTCTCGCCCACGCGCCGTGGCTGGAGGGCACCGGGTGCTTCGACGCCGACAGCACCGAGTGGGGTTGGCGGCGATCCGCCTGCTGCCTCTGGTACCGCACGTCGGGGGGTCGCACGTGCGAGGGCTGTAGCCTCCAGCGCCAGGTCGGGCCGTGAACGGCCCGGCCGAGGTGACCACGGGCCGTATCCACGTCATCGTGTCCACTGACACCGACCTGCTGGCACTTCGAACCGCCATCGAGAGCCTCCCCGACGGCTTCCCGGCGGTCACCGCCGCCACGACCTGGGCACCGGACCCGATCGGCGACCTCCACGGGGTCAGCTGCGTGCTGGTCCGCCTCCTCGGCGGTCGCCGAGCCTGGCCCGAAGGCTTCGACCGCCTGCGCACCGAGTGCTCGCAGCGAGGAGCGGCGCTGCTGGCCTTCGCCGGCGAAGCGGTCCCCGACGCCGAGCTGACCGCGGCGTCGACCGTGCCGAGCGCCACGGTCACCGAGGCGTTCGCCTATCTGGTGCACGGAGGTCCGGCCAACCTCGGGAACCTGCTGCGCTTCGTCGCCGACACCGTCTGCTTCGACGGGTGGGGCTTCGAGCCGCCCAGCCCGATCGCCGAGCACGGCATCTGGTGCCAGCCGGAACCGGCGGGAACCGGCCCGGTTGTCGGCATCGTCTTCTACCGGGCCCACCTCGTCGCCGGCAACACGGAATTCGTCGACGACCTGTGCGCGGCGGTCCGTGCCGCGGGTGGGCGACCGCTCGCACTGTGGTGCTACACATTGCGCGACCGGGCGGCCAGGCCGATCGTCGACATCCTCGCCAGCTACGGAGCCCGGGCCCTCATCACGACGGTCCTCGCCGCCGGCGGCGCAGCCGCCGCTGCTGGCACGCCCGGTGCCCGAGGGGGGCTCGACGGCGAAGGTTGGGACGTCTCGGAGCTGGCGGAGCTCGACGTCCCGGTCGTCCAGGCCCCCTCCGCCGGGCGTTCGAGCGAGGACTGGGCGGCTTCCGACGCGGGGCTCGGCCCCTACGACGTCACCTCGGGCGTCGCCATCCCCGAGCTCGACGGGCGCATCATCGCCCCGGCGTTCGCGTTCAGCGAGGTCGTCGACGACGGCGACCAGCTCGGCACCAGCGTCCGGGCGTACCGCAGCATCCCCGACCGCGCCGCCCGGGTCGCCGGCCTCGCTGTGCGCCTGGCCGGCCTGCGCGCCAAGCCCCCCGCCGAGCGGCGGGTGGCCATCGTCCTGTCCGCCTACCCGACGAAGCGGAGCCGGTTGGGGAACGCAGTCGGCCTGGACACCCCCGCGTCGGCGCTCGTGGTCCTCGACGCGCTGGCGGCTGCCGGGTACCTGGTCGAGGCGCGACCCCACGATGGTGACACCTTGATGGCCGCGCTGGCCGACGGCTTGACCTACGACGCCGACGAGCTCACCGATGACCAGCTCGACCTGGCCGTCGGTCGCCTGCCGGCCCGGGAGTACGCGGAGTGGTTCGCCACGCTGCCCGACGCGGCCAGAGAGGAGCTCGAGTCCGTCTGGGGCCCGCCCCCGGGCCGGCACCGGGTCCACGACGGCCAGCTCGTGTTCAGCGGCGTCGAGCTCGGCAACGTGGTCATCGCCATCCAACCCCCCCGGGGCTACGGCGACGACCCGGTGGCCGTCTACCACTCGCCGTCGCTGCCCCCCGCCCACCACTACCTCGCCTTCTACCGCTGGCTCGACGAGGCGTGGGGTGCCGATGCCGTCGTCCACCTGGGCAAGCACGGCACCCTCGAGTGGCTGCCCGGCAAAGCCGTCGGCCTGTCGGCCGGGTGCTGGCCCGATGCCGCGCTCGGCGACGTGCCGCTGTTCTACCCCTTCGTGGTCAACGACCCCGGCGAGGGGACCCAAGCCAAGCGCCGCAGCCACGCGGTCGTCGTCGACCACCTGCTCCCGCCGATGACCAGGGCCGACACCTACGACGACCTCGCCCGGCTCGAGCAGCTCTTCGACGAGTACGCCCAGCTGCAATCGCTCGACCCCACCAAGCTCCCCGCCTTGCGGGAGCGGATCTGGTCGCTGCTGCGCGAAGCCAGCATCGACGAAGACCTCGGCCTGTCCGCTGTGCCGTTGGACGACGGGTTCGACGACGTGGTCCTCGCCGTCGACGGCTACCTGTGCACCTTGAAGGACGCGCAGATCCGTGGCGGGCTCCACGTCCTCGGCGCGGTGCCGGCAGACGACGCCCTGGTCGACTTGGTGCTGGCCATCACCCGCCTGCCCCAGGGGCGTGTGCCGTCGCTCCGCCAGCAGGTGGCATCGGACCTCGGGCTCGACGGCGACGACCCCCGCCATCTCGACCAGATCGAGGGGGCGTGCCATGCGCTGGTCACCGCGGCGGCGTCCGCGGGCTGGGTGGCACCCTCCGGTGCGTCGCCGACGCTGGCATGGATCTGCGAGTGGCTGGTCCCCAACCTGCGCCGTACCGGCGAGGAGGTCGCCAACCTGCTGGCCGGTCTCGACGGCCGGTACGTACCGGCCGGCCCGAGCGGCGCGCTCACCCGCGGCTGCGCCTACGTCCTGCCCACTGGCCGGAACTTCTACTCCGTCGACCCGAAGGCACTGCCGACGGAGCTCGCCTTCGAGGTCGGCAAGAAACTGGCCGACGCCGTCCTCGCCCGCCACCTCGACGAGGAGGGCTGCTACCCCCAGACCGTCGGGCTCGTCCTGTGGGGCACCGCCGCCATGCGCACCCAGGGCGACGACGTGGCCGAGGCCCTGGCGCTCCTCGGCGTCCGCCCGGTCTGGGAGGAGCGGTCGCGGCGCGTCGTCGGCCTCGAGGTGGTCCCGGTGGAGGAGCTGGGGCGGCCCCGCGTCGACGTCACCCTTCGCGTCTCGGGGTTCTTCCGCGACGCGTTCCCGGCCCTGGTCGACCTCCTCGACGAAGCCGTCGAGCTGGTCGCCGGGCTCGACGAACCCGCCGAGCACAACTTCGTCCGGGCGCACGGGGCCGAGGACCCCAGGGTCTACGGGCCCGCCCCCGGCAGCTACGGCGTCGGCATCCTGTCGCTGCTCGAGGGCCGCAACTGGCGCTCCGACGACGACCTTGCCGCGGTCTACGTGGCCTGGTCGGGCTGGTCGTACACCAGGGGCGGGTTCGGGCGTCCCGCCGTCGAGGCCATGCGGCGGCGGTTCGCTGCCATCGACGTGGCCGTCAAGAACCAGGACAACCGCGAGCACGACATCTTCGACTCCGACGACTACCTCCAAGAGCACGGCGGGATGGTCGCCACCATCCGCTCCCTCACCGGCCGCGACCCCAAGGCGTGGTTCGGCGACTCGGCCAACCCCGCTCGGCCACTCGTCCGCTCCCTGGCCGAGGAGGCCGCGAGGGTGGTGCGGACCCGGGTGATCAACCCCAAGTGGCTGCAGGCCATGCGCCGGCACGGCTACAAGGGTGCGTTCGAGATGGCCGCCACCGTCGACTACCTGTTCGGCTACGACGTCACCGCGCATGTCGCACAGCCGTGGATGTACGAACGGGTGGCGGGCGCCTACGTCGCAGACCCCGAGAACCGGGAGTTCTTCGAGCAGTCCAACCCGTGGGCGCTGCGCTCCATCGTCGAGCGGCTCCTCGAAGCCGAGGAGCGAGGCCGGTGGAAGCCCGACGACGAGACCGCCGACATGCTGCGTCGAGCGCTGCTCGAGGCCGACGGGTGGGAGGAGTCCCGTTGAGCTCGCACCTCCCGTTCTCGTCCGTCGTCGGCCAGGACGACGCCAAGCTGGCGCTCCTGCTGGCCGCTGTCGAGCCGCGCCTCGGAGGAGTGCTGCTGCGAGGTGACAAGGGCTCGGCGAAGACGACCCTCGCACGCGGGCTGGCTGCCCTGCTGCCAGATGATGCGCCGTTCGTCGAGCTTCCCCTCGGGGCTGCCGAGGACCGGGTCGTCGGAGCGCTCGACGTGGCTGCGCTCCTCGACTCCCGGGCGCACTCCTTCCGTCCAGGCTTGCTCGCCGCGGCCCACGGAGGAGTCCTCTACGTGGACGAGGTGAACCTCTTGCCCGACCATCTGGTGGACGTCCTGCTCGACGTGGCCGTCTCGGGCATGAACCGCGTCGAGCGCGACGGGTTCTCCGAGACCCACCCCGCACGGTTCGTGCTGGTCGGGTCGATGAACCCCGAAGAGGGGGAGCTCCGCCCTCAGCTGCTCGACCGCTTCGGCCTGGCAGTCGAGGTGAGGGCACCCGAGGACCCTGTTGTGCGGGCCGAGATCGTGCGCCGCCAGCTCGCCTTCGAGTCGGCGGGGGCATCCGACCCGGCACCCGACGAGCAGCTCCGCGCGTCGTTGGCGTCCGCCCGCCCGGCTCTCTGCGACGACGCCGTCGTCGTGGCCGCGGCCGAGCTGGCGGTGGCGGTCGGCGCCCAGGGCCTGCGAGCCGACCTCGCCCTGTGCCGCGCCGCTAG
>JAJZJT010000132.1 GCA_021809995.1 Actinomycetes bacterium | reverse complement strand
GGCGCGTCCGCGAACGGCTCGTCCGCTGGCGACGGCGAGGGACGCGCGGGCTCGTCGACGGCCCGGTGGGTCTCCTGGGTGCTCCCCTCCACCGGGCCGAGTCTACGAGACGCCCGGCGCCGGCGAGACCACCCGGCCGGGCACCCGCCGACTGCCCGGCCCGATGCCACCCACCCATAGGCTGTGCTCGCCGTGGACGACCCGACGACGACCGCTCCCGACCTTGGCGCGCCCCCCGGCGGAGCGGACGCGCCAGCGACGACGGAAGGGAGCGTTCCCCTCGTCGCCAAGGACGCCAGCCGGCCGACGCTCCGACGCTCACTCGTCGTCCTCTTCGCCGTGGCCTGCGGCGTGTCGGTCGCCACGCTCTACTACGCCCAGCCCCTGCTTCCCTCCGTCGCCCGGTCGCTCCATGTGGGCTCGGCGACCGCCGCCCTGGTCGTGACCGCCGGCCAGATCGGCTACGGCGTGGGCCTCGCGCTGCTCGTCCCCCTCGGCGACGTCGTGGTCCGCCGACGCCTGGTGCCGGTGCTCCTGCTCGGTGCCGCCGCTGCCCTGGTCGCAGCCGCCGCTGCGCCCACACTGCTCGTGCTGGCCGTAGCCGTGGCCGTGGCAGGTGCCGCTTCCGTTGCCGCCCAGGTCCTCGTGCCGTTCGTCGCGCACCTCGCTGACGACGGCCACCGTGGGCGCGTGGTCGGCACGGTGATGAGCGGCCTCCTCCTCGGTATCCTGCTCGCCCGGACGTTCGCAGGCGCCGTGGCCCAGCTGGCCGGGTGGCGCACCGTCTACGTCGTCGCCGCTGCCCTTGTCGCCCTCCTCGCCGTGGTCCTCGCCCGCGCCCTGCCCCGCGAGGACGAGCGGCCCCGGGTCCGCTACGGCGCGCTGCTGCGCTCCGTCGTCGACCTGGTGGCCACCGAACGGCTGCTCCGCCTGCGCTCGACGCTCGGGGCGCTCGTCTTCGCCGCCTTCAACGTCCTCTGGACAAGCCTCGCGTTCCTGCTGGCCGGCCCCCCGTACCACTACAACCGGGTCGTCATCGGCCTCTTCGGCCTCCTCGGCGCCGGCGGAGCGCTGGGTGCGGCTTTCAGTGGCCGCCTGTCGGACCGCGGGCACGAGCGCCTCGTGACCACCGCGTCCCTCGTCGTCCTGCTCGGGTCGTTCGGCCTCCTTGCGCTGGGTCGGACCCAGCTGTGGGCGCTCGTCATCGGCATCGTCGCCGCCGACCTCGCCATCCAGTCCGTGCACATCCAGAACCAGCAGCTCGTCTTCGGCATCGACCCCGAGGCCCGGTCCCGCCTCAACACGGCCTACATGGTCTCCTACTTCATCGGAGGATCCGCAGGGTCGGCCGCCACCGGTGCGGCGTACGGGATCGCCGGCTGGGAGGGGGTCGTGGTCCTCGGCAGTGCCGTCTCGGCCGCCGCCCTCGCCGTGTGGGGCCTCGCCCAGCTCCGCCGGAGGCGCCAGCTGCGGCTCCTGGCCCTGACGCCCTGACGCCCTGACGCCCTGACGCCCTGACGCCCTGACGCCCTGACGCCCTGACGCCCTGACGCCCTGACGCCCTGACGCCCTGACGCCCTGACGCCAAGCTGGCTCGTTGGCTCGCGGCGCGGACCGCCGGTCGTGGTCGGAAGCGGCCGAAGTGCCTCAGCGACCGGCGCCGGGCTCGGCCGCCGCAGTCTCACCCTCGAGCTCGGCGAGCAGCTTCCCGTAGCGCGCCTGCTTCTCCTCGAGGGTGGCCAGCATGCCAGCCAGGCGCTGCTGCTTGCTCGCCACCACGGAACGCAGCTTGTCGTTGATCGAGGAGGCCTCGAGGAGGATCTCGCGCCGGCGGGTCCCGTCCGAGCGCGACCGGTACTCGTTGCGCAGACCCACCAGGTCGTCCTCACCGCGCAGGATGTCCCGGATCTCTCCGAGGTCGAAGCCCAGCAACGACTGCAGCTCGCGGATGTGGACGATGCGCGCCACATCGGCGTCGTCGTAGCGCCGCGCCCCGCCGCTCGAGTGACCGGACGGCACGAGCAGCCCCAGCTCCTCGTACCAGCGCAGCGTACGGGCCGAGACGCCGGCCCGCTCCGCGGCCTCGCCGATGGGCACGAGCCGGCCGGGCGTCGCGCCGTCGCCCTCGCCAACCGTCCCCCCCGCCTCGGCTCCGGTCACGTGCTTCGCCATTGCCCTAGTTTACGTCAACGTCAGGAATCAACCGACGCCACGCCGCCCGCCGCGGGTCCCCCGATGTCGCCCAGCGCCGCGGCGCGGCCGTGACGTTCAGCCCACCTGCCAGGTCGAGCCCGAACGCAGGAGCGCGGCGAGGTCGCCGCTGCCCCGGCGGGCGACCGCCGCGTCGATCTGCTCGGCCATCTGTGCGCCGTACTCGGGACGCTCGACGTCGCGGAACACGCCGATGGGCGTGGGCTCGACAGGGCCGTGCGAGAGCCGGCTCAGCTGGAACGCCAGCGCCGGGTTGTCGTGGTGCTCGTCGTGGACGAGCAGGGCGTCCTCGCCGACATCGGCCACGTCGACCACGGCGAGCGAGCCGTCGTCTGACATGACCACGCCGTGCTGGCCCTCGGCGCCAAAGCGGATCGGCTCGCCGTCGACCAGCGGGATGAGCATCTCGGCGCGGTTGTCCTTGCCCGTGATGCCTTCGAAGGCGGCGTCGTTGAAGACGTTGCAGTTCTGGTAGATCTCGACGAAGGAAGCGCCCCGGTGGTCGTGGGCCCTCCGCAGGACCTCCATCATGTGCTTGCGGTCCATGTCATGGGTCCGGGCCACGAACGTCGCCTCGGCGCCAAGGGCCAGGCTGAGCGGATTGAACGGCTGCTCGAGCGATCCGAACGGCGTTGACTTGGTGACCTTGGCCACCTCCGACGTCGGCGAGTACTGGCCCTTCGTCAACCCGTAGATCTGGTTGTTGAAGAGCAGGATGGTGATGTTGATGTTCCGGCGCAGGGCGTGCACGAGGTGGTTCCCACCGATCGAGAGTGCGTCGCCGTCCCCGCTGACGACCCACACGTCGAGGTCCGGCCGCGTCGCCGCCAAGCCCGTGGCGATGGCCGGGGCGCGACCGTGGATCGAGTGCATGCCGTAGGTGTTCATGTAGTAGGGGAACCGCGCCGCGCAACCGATGCCCGACAGGAACACCGTCCGCTCGCGCCGGACGCCCAGCTCCGGAAGGAGCATCTGCACGGCGGCGAGGATCGAGTAGTCACCGCACCCCGGGCACCACCGGACCTCCTGGTCGGAGGACCAGTCCTTGCGCGTCGTCACCGGGACGGGGACGGCGTCGGCGACCTCGGTCATGAGCGGACCACCTTTCCGTTGTCGCCTTCCACTTCGTCGGTGCCACCCGGCCCGGCTGCACCGGCACGCACGCGCTCGACCTGGCCCAGGATGGCGGCCTCGAGGGCCGCCGCTCGGAACGGGACCCCCTGGAGCTGGGTGAAGGAGATGGCGTCCACCAGGTACTCGGCCCGGACCAGCCGGCTCAGCTGGCCGAGGTTCACCTCGGGGACAAGGACCGCCCGGTAGCGGGCGAGCACCTCGCCGAGGTTCGTCGGGAAGGGGTTGAGGTGGACGAGGTGAGCGTGGGCGACCGAGTGGCCGAGGGCGCGCACCCGGCGGACACCTGCGGCGATCGCACCGTAGGTCGAGCCCCACCCGAGAACGAGCACCTCGGCATCGCCGTCGGGATCGTCGACGTCGACCGGCGGAAGGTCGTGGGCGATGCCGGCGATACGGGCCGCCCGCAGCCGAGTCATCCGCTCGTGGTTGGCACCGTCGTAGGAGACGTTGCCCGCCCCGTCCGCCTTCTCGAGTCCGCCGATGCGGTGCTCGAGGCCGGCGATGCCCGGCGGGGCCCACGGCCGGGCCAGGGTCTCCTCGTCGCGCACGTAGGGCCAGAAGGAGGCATTTCCTTCCTCGTCGACGTGGTTCGGCTCGGTGGCGAAGTCCGGGTCGATCGTGACGAGGCCGTCGACGTCGGGCAGTCGCCACGGCTCGGCCCCATTGGCCAGGTACCCGTCCGAGAGGAGGATCACCGGCGTCCGGTAGCGCACGGCGATGCGGGCCGCCTCGAGGGCGGCGTCGAAGCAGTGCGACGGCGTCTTGGCGGCCACGACGGGCAGGGGGGCCTCCCCGTGGCGTCCGTAGATGGCGTGGAGGAGGTCGGCCTGCTCGGCTTTGGTCGGCAGCCCCGTGGAGGGGCCGCCGCGCTGGATGTCCACCACTACGAGCGGGAGCTCGAGGCTGACCGCGAGGCCGATCGTCTCGGACTTGAGGTCGAGGCCCGGGCCCGAGGTCGTCGTGACACCCAGGGCGCCGCCGAAGGCCGCACCGAGGGCGGCACCGACGCCGGCGATCTCGTCCTCGGCCTGGAACGTCCGGACCCCGAAGTGCTTCTGCTTGGAGAGCTCGTGGAGGATGTCGGACGCCGGGGTGATGGGGTAGGTGCCCAGGAAGAGCGGCAGGCCGCTGCGCACGCTGGCGGCGATCAGCCCCCAGGCGAGGGCAGTGTTGCCGGTGACGTTCGTGTACACGCCCGGCTCGAGCGCCGCCGGCCGGACCTCGTAGGAGGACTCGAACAGCTCAGCGGTCTCGCCGAAGTGGTACCCGGCCTTGAACGCCCGGTGGTTGGCCTCCTTCACGAGGGGCTTGTCGTGGTAGCGCGCCTCGATCCACGCGATCGTGGGCTCGATGGGACGGGTGTAGAGCCAGCTGATCAGCCCGAGGGCGAAGAAGTTCTTCGACCGTTCGGCGTCACGGGGCTTGACGCCGGCATCCTTGGACACCTCGGTGGTGATCGAGGTCATCGGGACCTCGTAGACGGTGTAGGCCGACAGGCTCCCGTCGGTCAGCGGGTTGGTCGCGTAGCCGGCCTTGGCCACAGCTCGCTCGTCGAAGGCATCCACGTTGACGATGACGATGGCGCCGGGCGGCAGCGTGGCGACGTTGGCCCGCAGCGCCGCGGGGTTCATCGCCACGAGCACGTTGGGCGCGTCACCGGGCGTCAGGATGTCGTGGTCCGAGATGTGCACCTGGAAGGCCGACACCCCGGCGAGCGTCCCGGCCGGAGCCCGGATCTCCGCCGGGAAGTCCGGGAACGTGGCCAGGTCGTTCCCGAGCACCGCCGACGACGTGGTGAAACGGTCGCCGGCGAGCTGCATGCCGTCACCGGAGTCGCCGGCGAACCGGATGACGACCCGGTCGAGCAGCTGGTGCTGGTGTTCGTTCGTCGTGGTGTCTGCCACCGTGGACCTCACATCTCTCAGGCGGCCGCGACGAGCGCGACCAGCTCTCCTCGGTGGCGTCGGCCACGGCTGACGGCGACCGGCCTCGTCGTCTGCCCTCGGCCTTCGCCGGTGCGCATCTCGTCCGCCGGTGCCATCTCCCTCGACCTACCCTCCCTCGGCCTGCCGTCCGTCGGGGCGCGTCGGCCCCTGCGAAGGGACGGGGCACCTCCACGCCCGCGGGCGTCGCGGCGGGTCGCGCACGCCGCCAACTGGCTGGTCGACGACGCGTCGGCGTCCCTGGCGCCACTCTATCGCCCGCGGCACACAGCCCTGCGCCCGCCGGGCACCCGCGGCGCCGCCCGGGGGCGGTCGACCCCGAGCGCAGCGGCTCCGCGACCTGACTCAGGCGATGGTCACCTGCGGGTCGAGGTAGACGTCCTGGATCGCGTGGATGAGGGCAGCGCCCTCGTCGGTCGGCCGCTGGAACGCTTTGCGCCCGACGATCAGCCCGCTGCCCCCGGCCCGCTTGTTGATGACCGCGGTCCGCACGGCCTGCGCGAGGTCGTCCGACCCCTTGGACTCCCCTCCCGAGTTGATGAGCCCGACCCGGCCGGCGTAGCAGTTGACGACCTGCCAGCGCGTCAGGTCGATGGGGTGGTCGGTGGTCAGGGAGTCGTAGACGAGCGGGTCCGTCTTCCCGAACCCGAGCGCGCCGTAGCCATTGTTGCACTCGGGCTGCTTCTGCTTGATGAGGTCGGCCTCGATCGTCACGCCGAGGTGGTTCGCCTGTCCGGTCAGGTCGGCAGCCAGGTGGTAGTCGACGTCGCCGTGCTTGAAGGCGCCGTTGCGCAGGTAGCACCACAAGACGGTGAAGAGGCCCTGGCGGTGGGCTTCGGCGAACGCCCGCGACACCTCGACGAGCTGCCGGTCGGCCTGCTCGGAGCCGAAGTAGACCGTGGCTCCGACCCCGACGGCCCCGAGGTCGACCGCTTGGCGGACCTGTGCGAAGAGAACCTGGTCGTAAGTGTTCGGATAGTTGAGGAAGTCGTTGTGGTTGAGCTTCACGATGAAGGGGATGCGGTGCACGTACCGGCGGGCCACGATGCCCAGCCCTCCGAGGGTCGTGGCGATGGCGCTGCAGTCCGCGGCGAGGGCGAGGTCACAGAGGCGGGCAGGGTCGAAGTACACGGGTGCCTTGGCGAAGCTCGCCGCTGCCGAGTGCTCGATGCCCTGGTCGACCGGGAGGATCGACACGTAACCGGTACCGGCCAGGCGGCCCGAGTTGTAGAGGAGCGCGAGGTTCCGTACGACTGCGGGGGATCGGTCGGAGTCGACGAACACGCGCTCGATGTGGTCCGGTCCTGGCAGGGTCAGCTGGTCGGCGGGGAAGGCGGTCGCCTTGTGGTCGAGGAGGAACGTCGTCTCGTCGCCCAGGAGTCGTTCGAGGTCCATGGAGCCCGAGCCTAACGGGTCCCGCGCCCGCCCTTCGAGGGCCGGGAGCCGCCCGTCGGGGACCCCGGTCTGAGCGGTGGCCCACCGAGCGTTTCCAGCCTCGATGCGACGTCGTAGGCGTCTGGGTCGGTCGCCGCCACCCGGGCGAAGAGCGAGCGCGCCGTGACGAGGTCGCCTGAGCGTTCGAGCAGGTCGGCGAGCGCGTACCACTGCCGCACGTGCCGGTCAGCCGGACGACGGACGGCTTTGCCGGCTCCCGCCTCGGCGAGGATCCGAATGGCCTCCCCCAGCTCGCCCCGGTCGGCTATCGCTCCCGCCAGCACGAGCCGTCCCTCGACAAGCACGTCCGGCTCGGGCGACGAGCGGCGCAGCTCGTCCCACAGTGCGCGGACCCGGCTGTGATGGCCGAGCGCCCGGTGGCAATCCATGCGCACGGGGTCCTGGTCGGACGAGCCGGAGAGCGCGGCGAACGCGTCCAGCTGATGAAGGGCGGCCCTCCAGTTGCCCAGCCGGTAGTGGGAGAGCCCGAGCAGCTCGCGAGGGGTCGGGGCCGACGGAACGGCGTCGACCACGGGGCGCAGCATGCGCAGGACGTCCCGGTAGCGTTCGCGCTCGAAGGCGGCGAGCGCCGCTCCCATCCGTTCCGTGACCCGAGCACGCAGCACGCCCCAGTCGGAGCCCGCCGACGACGCGAGCTCGGCGACGACGTCGGCAGGAACCTCTGCACTGCCCTGCGCCACCGCCCGGGGCGCCGGACGCCCCGCTCGGCGGCTCGTGGCCGCTCCACCTTCGTCCACCCGGGCGAAGCGTTCGGGCACGAACGGGACAGGCGCCCCGTGGTGGCGATCGTCGGGTGCCGCCGCCCGGTCCCTCGGGGTCGGGCTCGTCGCCGACAGTGCCGCAGCACCGCGACGTGCCACGCTCCCCCACCCCGGGCGGGTGGGGAGTTCCTCCCGCTCGCGCTGCCCGTCGCGTTGCCGGGGACCGGCACCGCCGGCTCCGCCGGCCCGGGCGGTAGGCCCGCGCCCGGCCGGCCCACCGGAGCGTCGGTTCCCGGGGCCACCGCGCTCACTACCGCGGCCCGTCGTGGGGCGGCCTGTCGTGGGGCGGCTGGTCGTCGAACCGCCGCCGGTGCCGCGAGCAGGTGCGCCGCGGCCTGTCGTGGGGCGGCCACCGGTGCCAGTGCGGGGCGGCCGTCCCCG
>JAJZJT010000131.1 GCA_021809995.1 Actinomycetes bacterium | reverse complement strand
GTCGTGGCCGCGGCCGACGTGCTGGTGCGCGCCAGGGGCTTTGCCCGCGCCCACCGCCCCGACCTGGTGCTCCGCCTGGGCGGCCCGTGGGCGTCCCGGGCGGTCGAGACGTTCCTGGCGGACGCCGTCCGAGACGGCGCCGACCTCGTCGTCGTCGACCCCAGTGCCCGTTGGGCCGACCCTGCCCACCTCGCCGGCGAGCTCGTCGCCGGCGACCCCGGGGCCCTGTGCCGCGCCGTCGTGGCGGCCTGGCAGGGCCGAGCGGAGCGAGCCGCCGGGTGGGCCGAGGCGTGGGAGCGGGCCGAGCGGGCGGCTCGGGCTGTCATCCTCCGGCACTGCGGGCAGGGACCCCTGGGTGAGCCCGCTCTCGCACACCGCCTCTACGCCAGCCTCCCGGGCGGCTCCGACCTCGTGGTCTCGTCCTCGATGCCCGTCCGCGACCTCGAGTCCTTCGCCCTGGGGCGTCCTGACCCGCCGCGCGTGCTGGCCAACCGCGGCGCCAACGGGATCGACGGCGTGGTCTCGACGGCCCTCGGTGTCGCCTGGGGCGGCGGCCGGCCCACGGTCGCCCTGGTCGGCGACGTGGCGTTCCTCCACGACGTCTCCGCTCTCGAGGGCCACGGTGCCCGGGGGGGGCTCGCCGACCGGGGGGCGTCGTGCACGGTCGTCGTGGCCGACAACGGCGGTGGCGGCATCTTCTCGTTCCTCCCGCAGGCCCGGGCGCTCGCCGCCGACCGCTTCGAGGACCTCTTCGGCACGCCCCGCTGCGTCGACGTGGCCGCGGTGGCCGCCGGTTTCGGGCTGAGCACCACGGAGGTCGGGCCCGACGACGGTGACGCCGCGCTCGCCGGCACCCTGGCGGCCACGGTCGGGGTCCCCGGTGTCCACGTCGTCCGCGTCCGCCTGCCCGACCGGGCCGAGAACGTCGCCGTCCACGACGCCATCGTGGCGGCAGTGGTCGACGCCGTCGACGGGCGAGCCTGAGGACCTCGGGACCGGTCCCGGTGCCGGTCAGCCTGCGGGCAGCCAGGTGCCGTGCAGGTCGACAGGCACTCGGGCGGGGAGGTGCACCGTGGCGACGGGTGGTCCGGAGAACGACGTGGCATCGAGGACGACGAGGTCGCTGGCCCCGCGTGCGGCGTCCTGCACGACGGTGAGGACCCACCCCTCGTCCTCGCTCCGGCCGTCGGCCGCCGGGACGAAGACGGCCTCGGACGGCACCCGGCCCGGGCCGGGGGCGTAGGTCGACGACTCGTCTCGCTCGAGGTCGTACTTGACGAGGGCGACCGGCGTCGGCGCCGGCGCGTCGTCGAGGACGACGCCGTAGGCGTAGCGGTAGGGGCGCCCCTGGGCCGCGTCGGCCGTGCGAGGCAGCTCGACGGGGCGGTCGTCGAGCTGCTCCTCGGACACCGTGCCGGTCGCCGGGAGCCGCCACCGGGTGAGGTGCCCGTGGGCACCGAGCCGGCCACCGGGCGGCTCGTCGAACGCGGACGGGTGGCGGACCACGTCGACCACGACGTCGTCGCCGTCGTCGAAGGCGTTGGCGACGTGGAAGACGGAGCACGGCTCGACGGCGATCCAGCGGACGCCGGTCCCGGCCCGCCGGTCCACGAGGCCTACGCGGGCCCCGGCATCGGCCATCCAGCGGTACGGGACAGAGATGCCGTCGGCGGCGAGCCCGAGGTCGAAGACCACGGGCAGGTCGAGGAGGACGAGGAAGCGCCCGGTCAGTCCGACGTCGTGGACGAGGGTGGCGCGTGGCACGTCGATCTCGTCCGTCCGTACGAGCACACCGTCCGCGTCGACGAGGTGGGTCCTGAGGAACGGTGGGCCGAAGACGTCGGACCCGACGAGCACGAGCCCGCCGTCGGGGTCGCGCTTGGGATGGGGCGCCACCGGCGCGGTGAGGGCCCCGTCGAAGTCGTGGACCCGAGCGGTCGTGAGGTCGGCGCCGAGCGCCAGCGGGGGTCCCGAGCCGTCGAGGGCGAGGAGGACGCCGGCGTGGCGCACGACGTTGGCATTGGCCGGGCCGTCGACGGGACCGTGCGGCCCCCGGGGTGCCGGAGTGCCGATCCGCCGGGCGAGGGCGCGAGTCCGCACGAATCGGTTGCGGTACCCGACGGCCCGGCCACCGGCGAGGTCGACGGCGTGCACCATGCCGTCGCCGGCGAGCCAGTGGTGACGGTCGGGGTCGGTCGGTGTGACGGCCGGGTTCGGGCCGACGCGGAGCAGACGGCCCTCGAGATCGGGAGGCAGCGCCCCGTCCATGGACAGCTCGTGGTCGTCGGTGCGCTCCTCGCGCACCGGGGCGAACGCGCCCTCGAGGTAGGGGTTCCCCACGTCGTCTCCTGCGTCGGTCACGGCCCCGGCGGGGCAGGCGCAGCGTACCGGTGCCCGTGCTCGCCGAGGGCTCCGCCCGGTCGTGGCAGGCTGGACGGATGCCCGGGCTCGCCGACGACCTCCGTTTCCGTGGCCTCGTCCACCAGGTGACCGACCCGTCCGTCCTCGACCGGCTCGACGGCGAGCGGCTCACCGTCTACGGCGGGTTCGACCCGACCTCCGACAGCCTGCACGTGGGGAACCTCCTGCAGCTGTGCACCCTGCGGCGCCTGCAGCTCGCCGGGCACCGGCCCATCGCGCTCGCCGGCGGGGGGACGGGCTTCATCGGGGACCCGGGCGGCAAGTCGGAGGAGCGCACCCTGCTCTCGGCCGAGGAGCTGGCCGCCAACGTCGCGAGCATCCGGGCGCAGCTCGCCCGGTTCCTCGACTTCGAGGCGCCGGGGCCCGACCGGGCGGTGCTGCTCGACAACGTGGCATGGCTGGGCTCGATCGGGTTGCTCGACTTCCTCCGCGAGGTCGGCAAGCAGTTCACCGTCGGGCAGATGGTGGCGAAGGAGTCGGTGCGGGCACGTCTCGAGCGCGAGGGGCAGGGCATCTCCTACACCGAGTTCAGCTACATGCTCCTGCAGGCCTACGACTTCCGCCACCTCTACGACGAGCACGACTGCCGCCTCCAGATCGGAGGGAGCGACCAGTGGGGGAATATCACCATGGGCGTCGAGCTGGTCCGCAGGACCCGGCAGGCCGAGGTGTGGGGGCTGACGTCCCCGCTCGTCGTCAAGGCCGACGGCACGAAGTTCGGCAAGACCGAGGTGGGAACCGTCTGGTTGGACGCCGCCCGCACGAGCCCCTATCAGCTCTACCAGTTCTTCCTGCGCAGCGAGGACGCCGTCGTCGGCGCCTACCTGCGCTTCTTCACCTTCCTCGGGCGCGACGAGCTCTTGGCGCTCGATGAGGCGGCCCGGTCCCGTCCGGAGCGCCGCGAGGCGGCCCGGACCCTCGCCCGGGCGGTGTGCGCCCTCGTCCACGGGGAGGACGAGGCGGTACGAGCCGAGCGCGCCGCCGATGCCCTGTACTCGGGGGCGCTCGCCGAGCTCGACGCCCGGTCCATCCTCGAGGTGCTGGCCGAAGCGCCCACCACGACGGTGCCGCGCACCGCCCTCGGCGAGGTGTCCCTGGTGGACCTGCTGGTCACAGCTGGGGTCGCGCCCTCGCGGACGCGGGCGCGCACCACCGTCGAGCAGGGCGGGTGCTACGTCAACGACCGACGGGAGACCGACCCCGAGCGGCGTCTGGGCGAGGACGACGTGATCGCCGGGCGCTACGTGGTGCTACGGCGCGGAAAGCGCGAGTACCACCTGGTGGAGCTGGCCTGAGCGAGACGGCCGGTGGCCCGGCCACCGTCCGGCGTGCGCCGTGCCTGCCGGGCTCTCCACGGGGGGCGCTCGCAAGACCGCCAGCGCCCAGCGGCGACCGAGCCGTCCGGGCGGGGCGGCGAGGGGGGCGAAGGAGCACCGACCCCTACACTGCTGGACGTGCCGAGCGACGAGGCCCACCCCGTGACGTTGTCCGACGGTCTCGGGGAGACGACATTGCCCGCCGAGCGGCCCGAGACGGTCACTGCGCTGCGGGCCGCCGACGCCGTGCCGGGCGCCGAACGGCGGGACGCCGTGGCGGCCGTGCTCCGGTCGGACCCGCGCTCGCTTTTCGCCTGGGCGGCGCTCGGCGATGCTGCCCGCGACGACGTCGAGGCGTATGCCGCCTACCGGGTCGGCTACCACCGGGGTCTCGACGCGCTGCGGAAGGCCGGGTGGCGGGGTTCGGGCCTCGTACGCTTCGCCCACCCCGGCAACCGGGGGTTCCTGCGGTGCCTCGACGGGCTGCGCACCGCGGCCGCGGCTGTCGGGGAGGACGACGAGGTCGACCGGTGCACCGTCTTTCTCCGTCAACTGGATCCGGCGTGGACGCCGGGGGGCTTCGGCCGGGACGGTGCCTGACCGCCCGGCACGTCGCCGCGGCGGTGGGCTGTGGCCGGGGCTCCGCCCGCTGGCCGTCGTCGCGGCCGTCGCGACGGTCCTCGCCGGCTGCACGGCCGCCGAGGACGTGGGCACGCCGGCGCAGCGGGTGAGCACGTGGATGGCGTCGGGGTCGGGTGGGGCCACCATCGGTGAGCTCGAGGTCGACAACCGCAACGTGGCGCGAGCTCTCGCCCGGCACGACCCGCCGGCCGAGGTCCGTGCCGTGTGCGCGCTGCTCGCTACCGACGCGGCCGCAGGACATGGCAACCTCCCGACACCCGACCAGGAGCTGACCGCTCTCCTCGACCGGGCCTACACCCACGAGTTCGACGCCGGCGCCGAGTGCGAGCAGGCGGCGGGCGGCGGCGCGGAGCTGGCGCGTTCCGCCGCCAACCGCGCCGCGGGCCTCGCGCTGCTCCAGCAGGCGGTCCGCCGGGTCACGGCCATCACGGGGCGCGTCCCCTCCACCACCACCACGACGCTGCCTGCTGGTTCGGGCAGCGACCCCTTCGCCGGATGACCCCGGGACGGCCGGACGCGGAGCCTGCCGAGGCGAGCGACGGAGACCGTGTGCGGCGGCGCGTGCTGTGGGCGCTGCCGACCGGTCTCTACCTCGTCGGCACGGCGGCCGAGGACCGGTGGAACCTCATGACCGCCAGCTGGGTCGTCCAGGCGGCGACCGCGCCGCCCCGCCTTGCCGTCTCGGTCGAGGCGGGCGCGCTGACCCTCGAGCTGGCCGGGCGCTCGGGCACCTTTGCCGTCTCGCTCCTGGGGCGGTCGCAGCGGGCGGTGGTCCGTCGGTTCGTCAAGCCTGTCATCGACGTGGCGCGGGGCACGGACGGGAGGCCCGTGGCGCTCGCCGGGGAGCCGGTCGCCGTGGTGGCCGGCGAGGTGCCGGTGCTGGCCGCCGCGTGGGCCTGGCTCGCCTGCCGGCTCACCGACCGCCTCGACCTCGGCAGCCACCACCTGCTGGTGGGCGAAGTGGTGGACGTGGGTGCGCCCGGCGAGGGCGCGGGGGACGACGACGGCGGTCCCTTGCGCATGGAGGACACCCGGATGCACTACGGGGGGTGACGCCGGGCCCAGCCGCCCTCAGGTGTCGGATGGACCAGACGGGTCGGGGTGGGGCCGGAGGTCGACGCGCAGGGTCAAGATGCCGTCGACGAGCTCGGCTCGGGCGTCGCCGAGCATGGCGAAGTCCTGGTAGTCGAGTTGTGCCTGCTCGCGAAAGCGCTGGCGCTCGGCGCCCTCGACGGGAGGCAGCCCACGCGCCCGCACCGCTCGGGCACGGTCGCGGAAGCGGGCGACCATGGCCTCGGGGTCGAAGGTGTCGGCCACGGGGCGATGCTACCTCCGAGCCCGGAGGGTGCTCGCGACGCGGCGGAGAGAGGGCGGCACTACACTGGTCCGAGGGCTGGTGGCGGAGGTCGGCCCTGTCCCGTTCGTCGTCTGGGTGTCGCCTGTGGCTGGGGCAAGGAGTGGGTGCGGTGAAGAAGGGTCGCCATCGCCGGTTCGAAGAGGCTCGAAGCTTGAAGCGGTCGGTCGCGACCTCGGAGCGCCGCTGCCCGGAGTGCGGGGCGGAGCCCGACGACAAGCACGCGTCGTGGTGCCTGGCGCCGGAGGACGAGTACGCGGAGATCGTCGGCACTGCAACGACGGACGTCCGCGACGTCGATCCCCTCGACGACTGAGCCCCTCGCTGCCGTCCGCAGCGGGACGGGGGGGGCGGTGCCCTTCAGGCCCGGCGCCGGACGGCTGGGTGGGGCAGCGGCGTCGCCACCACCACCGGTGTGCGACGGGCTGTGCCCCGACCCTCAGGCTCCGGGAAGAACCGGGCGTCGAGGTAGGCGGCGAGCAACCGGTAGACCGACGGACCTGCCATGGCCTCGAGCTCGGTGCGCATGGTCCGGTAGACGGGTGAAGCGCCTCGGAACGCCTCGGGGGCCTCGGTGCACCACCAGTGGAAGTCGCCGCCGCCCGCGCCCCAGTGGCGCCGGTCCCACTGGCGGACGACCGACGTCACGCGTCCGTCGGGGGCCGTCTCGTCCTCGCGACGCAGGGGCAGCTGCCAGCAGACCTCGGGCTTCGTCTCGACGTGACTGCGGCCCGCCCGTGCGGCCGCGTGGTGCAGCGCGCAGCCGGCGCCGCCGGGGAACCCGGGCCGATTGAGGAAGATGCACGCACCGTCCACGAGGCGGGTCACGAGGTCCCCGTCCGGCAGCGACTTGACGACGCCCTTGCGGGCGCGTCCCCGGAACTGCCAGACGTCCGGCCCGAGCGACCGGGCGATCTCAGCGACCCTGGCCGCGTCCTCGGGACCGGTGAAGTGGGCCCCGTAGGAGCAGCAGCCCTGGTCGAGGTCGGCGGCCGGCCCGGTCAGGACGCCCTCGCACCCCCGCCCGTAGATGCACGTCCACCCGCTCAGGAGGAACGTGGTGTCGAAGAGCCACGTCCGATCCTCGTCGGGGTCGTCGAAGCTCACCCACTCGTGGGCGTCGTCGGGCACGCGGGCGGCACGGGGTGGCACGAGCCCATGATGCCAGGGCGATGCGCCCGTCGGGCTCAGTGCGCCGTCGGGCTCAGTGCGCCGTCGGGCTCAGTGCGCCGTCGGGCTCAGTGCGCCGTCGGGCTCAGTGCGCCCGTCGGGCTCAGTGCGCCGTCGGGCTCAGTGCGCCGTCGGGCTCAGTGCGCTCGGCGAGCACGTCGATCTGGAGGTGGACCTCTTCGCCGACGAGGATGCCACCGGCCTCGATCGCCGGGTTCCACCGCAGCCCGAAGTCTTTCCGGTTCACGGTGGCCCGGGCCGAGAAGCGCGCCCGCGGCAGCTGGGGCGGCCTGAGGCCGTCGGGGTCGAGGAGCTCGCAGGCGACGTCGAAGGCGACGGGCCGGGTGATGCCCCTGATCGTGAGGGAGACCGTGGCTCGATAGCACCCGTTGTCCTCGGTGACGCCGTGCCCGGCGAGCGTGAGCTGGGGCCAGGCCGCTGCGTCCAGGAACGCGGGGGAACGCAGGTGCTCGTCGCGCACGGGATCGCCGGTGGTGATCGAGCTGGCCCGGGCTTGGGCGGCCACCGACGAGCCCGCCACGTCGGGGGCGACGACGATCAGGCCCTCGACGTCGTCGAATCGTCCGTGCACGAGGGAGGCGACCAGATGGCGGACCGTGAAGCCGACCACCGAACCTTCCCGGACGACCTGCCAGGTGCCCGGCGGCACGGGCGGTGCGTTGCCGCAGGGCTCATCCTCCGGCCTGCCCGCTGCTCCGGGTGCGGCGACGTCCGAGCTCACGCCTGCGTGCGTCGGACGACCGGCTGCCGCGAGAATTCCGCCACGATGAGCGCGGGCCGTCCCTTGGTCGTCACGAGATCCCCACGATGTGCGCAGCTGTCGGCCCCGTGCGTGACACGGGCGGCAACTCTACCGCGAGGCGCCACCCCTCCGGTCCCGTACCGGCGTCGCCGCGGCGTCCCTGCCGTCGAGGGGCACGTCGGGTACGGTGCCGGGGTGGACGCCAGCGCCGCCACGATCGCCGCCGCCGCCGCCGTGGGCGTGCTGGCCGGTGCCGTGCTCGACCCGCTCGGCCAGCAGCTGGCCGAGGAGAGCCGCGC
>JAJZJT010000130.1 GCA_021809995.1 Actinomycetes bacterium | reverse complement strand
CATGAGCGCGGAGACCGGGCTCGGTGCCTCGGGATGGGCGCGGGGCAGCCAGACGTGCAGCGGCACCGCACCGGCCTTGGAAGCGAAGCCGACGAGGGTGAGGACGAAGACGGCCGACTTGACACCGCCCGAGAGCCGCCCCCGGTGGGCGGCGATGGTCGCGAAGCTCTGCCCGCCGGCATGTGCGGCGAGCAGCACCAGGCCGAGGAGGATCGCTGCAGCCCCGACGTGGGTCATCGCTGCGTACCACTGCGCGGCGTCGCGGGTCTCAGGGCGGTGGCGGTGCTCGGTGAGCAGCGCCAACAGCGACGTGAGCGCCATCAGCTCCCAGGCGACCATGAAGGTCGCCACGCTCGATGCGGCCGGGACGAGGAGCACGGTGGCGAGGAACGCCGGCAGCATCGCCGTGGCGGTCCGGCTGGGCACCGCGTGCGCGCCGTAGCCGACCGAGTAGCACGAGACCGCCAGCCCGACACCGGCGGTGGTGGCGACGAACAGCGCCCCGAGCGGATCGAGGGAGAGGTCGACGCCGGTGAGCGGGAGGAGCTCGGTGGTGTGCAGGCTGAAGGGGTGCCCCGAGACGAGAACCTGGCCGGCGCCGAGGAGCGCTGCCAAGCATCCCGTCGCGCCGAGCAGCCCGGCGCCGACGAGACGGCTCCGGGCCGGCAGGATCGCGCCGAGCACGGCCGCGGCGCCGACGGCGCCGAGGCCGATGAGGTACGCCGTCTCGCTCAACGCCCGGTGAGGCCCCGAAGCGCCTCGGTGATCGTCGAGGGATCGGGTGGGCAGCCGGGGATCTCGACGTCGACGGGGACGACGTCGCCCACCCTGCCGGTCACCCCGTAGGCCCCGGCGAAGACCCCGCCGTCCACGGCGCAGTCGCCGCACGCGACGACGACCCGCGGCCGCGGCACGGCATCGAGGGTCTTGCGCAGCGGCGTCGCCATGTTCCTCGTGACCACGCCTGTGACCAAGAGGCCGTCGGCGTGCCGGGGGGATGCGACGAGGCGGACGCCGAAGCGCCCGGCGTCGCAGACCGGGGCGAACGCCTGGGTGATCTCCACCTCGCAGCCGTTGCACGATCCGGCGTCGACGTGCCGCAGCTGAGCCGACCCCGGGAACGGCGGCCGCCGGCCGCCGCACGACCTCTCCGGCGCGGCCTCGGTGACCGGGCGCGCGAAGAGGGCCTCGAGGGCGGGGAAGCGACGCACGATTGACGAAGTTATCATGCGTTCAGATGATCAGGACCTCCCGGCCGTTGGCCACGCCGCCACTTCGACGCTCCGACTGCCCGTCTCGACGAGTGACCGATGACGCCGCGGCAGCGAGAGGACGCGCTGGCCCGTGCGGCCTGCCGGTCGAGCTCCGTCGAGACGCCACGGTGGCCCCGGGCGCCCGAGCCCAGCCCGATCGGGCCTCCACCCTGAAAGGAACCGATGACCGCCGCACCGACCTCGCACAAAGGCCGGCTTCGTTTCGTCGAGGACGTCGCTGCGCTCACCAGCCCCGAGCGCGTCGTGTGGTGCGACGGCAGCGGCGAGGAGCGCGACCGGCTCTGCCAGCAGCTCGTCGACCAGGGGACCGTCGTCCGCCTCGACCCGAGCAGGCGCCCCGGCAGCTACCGGGCGCGTTCGGACCCCCGTGACGTCGCTCGAGTGGAGGCCCGGACCTTCATCTGCTCGGCCACGGCCGACGACGCGGGCCCGACGAACAACTGGGCGGACCCTCGTGAGATGCGGGAACGGCTGAACGGTCTCTTCGCCGGGTCGATGCGTGGCCGGACCATGTACGTGCTCGCGTTCTCCATGGGGCCCGTCGGGTCGCCCATCGCACGCCTCGGGGCCCAGGTCACCGACTCGGCCTACGTGGCGGTGAGCATGGGGATCATGACCCGCATGGGCACCACCGCGCTCGAGGCGCTGGGTGAGGACGGCGAGTTCGTCCCGTGTGCGCCCTCGGTCGGGGTACCGCTCGCTCCCGGCACAGCCGACGTGCCGTGGCCGTGCGACCCGGAGAACCTCCACATCGCTCACTTCCCCGAGACCCGGGAGATCTGGTCCTACGGTTCGGGCTACGGCGGGAACGCCATGCTCGCGCCCACCCTGCCCGGCTGGAGAGCCGAGACGATCGGCGATGACATCTGCTGGATGACGATCGGTCCCGACGGCACGCTTCGCGCCGTCAACCCCGAGCACGGCTTCTTCGGCGTCGCCCCGGGCACCAACGCGACCTCGAACCCGAAGGCGCTGGCGATGTTGACGTCGAACACGATCTTCACCAACACCGCTCTGACCACAGACGGCGACGTGTGGTGGGAAGGGCGCACCGACGAGCCGCCCGAGGACCTCACCGACTGGTGCGCCAACCCCTACACGCCGGGATCGGCCGAACCGGCTGCCCACCCCAACTCGCGTTTCACCACCCCGGTCGCCCAGGGGCCCGTCGCCCCTGAACGGGAGGATCCCGCCGGCGTGCCCATCTCCGCCGTCCTCTTCGGTGGCCGCCGGGCCTCGACAGTGCCGCTCGTCCTCGAGGCCTTCGACTGGGCCCACGGGGTGTTCCTCGGTTCCACCATGGCGTCCGAGTCCACCGCCGCGGCCACCGGAGCGGCGGGCAAGCTCCGGCGCGACCCGATCGCCATGCTCCCGTTCTGCGGCTACCACATGGCCGACTACTTCGCCCACTGGCCGAGCTTCTCCGAGCGGACGGATCCCGACAAGCTGCCGCGTGTCTACTCGGTCAACTGGTTCCGCAAAGACGCCGACGGACGCTTCATGTGGCCCGGCTTCGGCGAGAACTCGAGGGTGCTCGCCTGGATCTTCGAGCGCTGCGCTGACCGCGGAGACGCCCTTGCCACCCCGATCGGCAACGTGCCCGCCCCGACGCCCTCGACCTGGCTGGTCTCGACCTCACCGACGAGCACCTGTCGACGTTGCTCGACGTCGACCTCACGGAGTGGCGCACGGAGCTCGGCGCCATCGACACGCACTACGCCGCCATCGGCGGCCGGCTCCCGGCAGTCCTCGAACCAGCTTCGCCAGCTCGCCGACCGGCTCGGGGCGAACCGGTGAGCACCACCTGCCGGCCGCATGGGGCAGGCCTTCGAGCGGTCCCCGTCCTCGACGAGCCAGACCCGTGAGCGAGATCCTCACCGCACGAGACCTGGTCGACCCGATCCTGGTCGCCACGCTCGGGCGGCCCCGGCCCGACACCGTCGATGCCATCGTCGGCGTCTGCAGCGACGCGCTGGAGGCGACGGTCGGTCCCGAGGTGCTCGCCGCGCTCGAACGCCAGCGCCATCTCGTGGCCCGCGTGGCGCCTTGGGTGTTCGACCTCGCCCGCGGCCTCCTCGTCCTCGAGCGGCAGGGGTCAGGTGAGCTCCCGAGCAGCGCGTTGCTCGACCTCCTCTCCGGGCAGCGGCTGAGCGAGCACGATCGGGAACGTCTCGCCGAGGCGGTCGACCTGACCACCACTCTCACCCTCGACCGGGTCCTCGAGCACGTGCTCGGCCCTGGTGCCTGCGCCCAGGACCCGCTGTCCAACGTCCTCGCCGCTCCGTGGCTCAACGCGTTGAAGTACGGCCACCGCGTCCACATCGCCCTCGAGCTGCTGCGCCTCCTCCCCGCCAGCTGACGCAGCCGCAGCCGCCGCCGCCGCCGTCGCTGCAGGCCTCAGGAGCCAGCCACTTCAGCGGGCCGCCCGCCGCCGGCCCGGGTGGGGGCGCTCCGCGAACTCCAGGCCTTCGAGCTCAGCCAAGAGCTGACGCGATTCGGCCAACGTGCTCGTCAGGATCGCCTTCGCCACCTCCAGCAGGTCGAAGATCCGGGGATCGGTGACCGAGTAACGGACCGTCGACCCCTCCTTGCGGCTCTGGAGGATGTTCGCCCGCCGGAGGATCCCGAGCTGCTGGGACAGGTGCGACGCCTCCAGCCCCACCTCGGGGATCAGCTCGCCGACGGAACGCTCCCCGTCGCGGAGCAGCTCCAGCACCCGGATACGCCCCGGGTGCGCCAGCGTCTTGAAGAAGTCGGCTTTGACCTGGTAGATGGGCTGAGTCATCGGTCGTGACCGTCGGACCGGGGCGGCGACGTCCGCGAGCGGGACCGCCGACCCGTCGTGCCCGAACTTGAAGAAGACATCAAGATGTCAAATTATCAGCTTGCCTGGTGCACCGCGCTCAGCCGGCCAGCTTGCCTGCTGCGCGGGACGCCGGTCGGTGCTGACCGAGGCTCCTAGCAGGTCACGTCCGTCCGACCGGCTGGTGCGCGTCCCCTGGCAGGAAGCCGGGCCGACAGATCTGCGGCAAGGCACGAGGCCAGTCGCACGATTGGGGTCAGGCCCAGCCCCTCTCAGGGGACTCTTCCAGTATGAGGGTTCCGCGAGGACCCGGCTCCTGGCCTCGGCCCGAGGCGGTGGTGAGCATGCTGTGGGTGCTCTTCGGCACCGGTTCGGTGCTCGCCGTCCGCTCCACCGTCCTCGACCGTGTCCCGGTCCACGCGACCACCCCGTCCCCGTCCCGCTCCGCAGCTCGCTGGTCACCGTCGCGGTTCCCGTCGCGGTGCAGCACGGGGCCGAATCGGTCCGGGCCCGTCGGTCCCCGGCTCGGCGCGGCCCGGCCCATCCCGGCCCGAACGACCAGCGCAACCGTGCCCCGGGGCTCGGCCGGGCAGGGTCCCGCTACAGTCTCACCCACGTGCGAGCCGCACGACGCGGCGACTGCCCCCGCTGTGGCGAGGCCCGCCCCGGGCCACGCGCCAACCTGCTCGAACCGTGCTCCGATGAACCGCTCTCGTCCACTCAGACCGCTTCTCTGGATGCCGCACGAGAGCCGTGTGTCGGGCGGCCACGTCGTGCAGCTCGAGCAGACGGCTCGGGCCCTCCGCCGGCTCGGGCTGGACGTACGGACCGACTTCTCGGCCGACCCCGACCCGCAGGACGTCACGCTGGTCCACGGGTTCGGGCTGCACGCCTCCGACGTCCACCCGTGGCACTGGCGCGGGGTCCCGGTCGTCGTCTCGTCCATCTACTGGGACCAGCACTACCGCGCCGAGGGCGGCGAACACCGTCTGCGGGCACGGGCACGGGCACGGGCGTTGGCAGGAAGGGCGCGCCGAGCCGCTCGCTTCGCACTGGCCGCGTCGCGGGGGAACTGGTCGCTCGTCGACGCTTGCCTCCGGTACGTGCCCGACGAGCTCCGCATGCTGGCCGCGTTCGAGGCCGCCGACCTCCTCCTGCCCAACGGCACCGGCGAAGCGGCAGCGATCCGTCGCGACCTGGCCGTGACGACGCCGATGTGGGTGGTGCCGAACGGAGTGGACCCCGAGCGGTTCGCCGGGCTCGCGGAGGTGGTCACCGACCGAGACAGTGTGGTGTGCCTCGGAAGGATCGAGCCCCACAAGAACCAGCTCGGAGTGATCGAGGCGCTGCGCGGGACGGGGATCCGGCTCGTCGTCGCCGGTTACGAGCACCCTGATCATCGACGGTACGCGGCGCAGTGCCGGGCCGCGGGAGCGGGGTGGGTGGACTTCCGTGGCGAGGTCACCGAAGACGAGGCCACGGCATTGCTGGGCGCGGCCAAGGTCCACGTCCTCGCCAGCTGGTTCGAGACGACCGGGCTCGTTTCCCTCGAGGCGGCGCTCGCTGGTTGCAACGTCGTGTCCACAGCTCGTGGCTATGCCCGCGAGTACCTGGGCGAGCACGCGTGGTACTGCGACCCAGCGGACCCGGTGTCCATCCGTGGCGCGGTAGTGGCGGCGTGGAACGCGCCGTCGCGGACGGAGCTGCGTGCCCACGTGCTGGCTCACTACACGTGGGACCACGTCGGTCGCGAGACGGCAGCTGCCTACGAAGCGCTCATGGGGGACCAGCCGCCTCCGGCCCCGCTGCGCTGACGGCGATCCGCTTCTGGCGGTCGGCGGCCTCGGCGGGCGTGGGGCAGCACTTCGTGCGCAGTCGCGATCGGCGCGTTCACTATCCTGTTCCGATGCGACATCGCCCGGTAGGGGCGCCGTAGTGCCGACTAGATCGCCGAGCCTGGTCAGTGTCGTCCTCGCCGTCTTGAACGGCGAGGAGCACTTCGCGGCGCAGCTCGAGTCGCTCGTCGCCCAACAGCTCGACGTGCCGTGGGAGCTCGTCGTCGCCGACAACGGCTCCACCGACCGAACGGTCGAGATCGCGCGGGCGTACGCCAGCCGCGTCCCGCACTTCGTGCTGGTGGACGCCGGTGAGAAGCGGGGGAAGCAGCACGCGCTCCGATGCGGCGTCGCGGTGAGCCGGGGTGACCTGCTTGCCTTCGTGGACCACGACGACGTGTGCGCACCAGGGTGGCTGGCGGCACTGGTGGCCGGCGCCGCCGATGTCGACGCCGTGAGCGGCTCGTTGGAGCTCCATGCCCTGAACGACGACGCGGAGATCGCTGCTCGTCCGTGGGTCCACATCGTCGATCGGCTGCCCGTCATGCTGGGCGGTATCCCGTTCCCGCACGCGGGGAACTGGGCGGTCTGGCGAGACGCGTGGGAGGCGATCGACGGCCCCGAGGCCGATCTGCCCGAGTGGGCGATGGGCGATGACCGGGTGACCGGCTGCTGCCTGGTCCGAGCGGGGAAGTCGCTCGGCTTTGCACCCGATGCGGTCGTCCACTACCGGCTACGACCGGTGGGAGCGGCGACGCGTCGCCAGATGCGGCTCTACGGGCGAGCCGACCCGGTCCTCCTCAAGCGCTACCGCGACGTCGGCGTCCGCAGCGAACCACTCGGCAACGTCCTCCCTCGCTACGCGAGCGTCGCGCCGAGGGCGCTCAGGGCGTGGCTGAAGCGGGACGACGCCCACTGGGCACGGAGCGAGCTCGCCTATGGGCTGGGGCGCCTCGAGGCGAGCATCCGCTGCAGGGTGCTCTGCCTGTGAGCTCCACCGGCCGGCCCGCAGCTGCTGAGACGTCCTCGGCGGCGCGAGCTTCGAGGAGGTCCGTGCCGAAGGGCGACGACACCGATCGCCGGACCGCCACCGGTGCGAGCCGTGGATGACGGACCAGCGTCGGCCGGAGCGCGCTCGGGGGCCGGACGCCTCGGCGCGGCGACCGAGTTCGGGACCACCCGGTGGCTGAGTGGCTACCTCCGGCGTCGGCTCGGGCTGTCGCTGGCGCGCCTCCGGTTCCACCGGGTCGAATTCGGGGTCCGGTGCGACGTGCGAGCCGACGCACGGATGCTCGTGGCGCGGGGGGCCACGGTCCGGTTCGGCGACGGGTGCGTGCTCGATCGGGGGTTCGACCTGGAGTGCCGCGGTCGGATCACGGTCGGGCCGGGCACGATCTTCGGCCACCACTGCACCGTCGCTGCGGACGAGCGCGTCGAGATCGGTCGGGACTGCCTGTTGGCTGAGCTCGTCTCGATCCGGGACCACGACCATGCGTTCGGTGCCATGGATGCCTCCATCGTCCGACAGGGGCGGTCGGTCGCTCCCGTACGGATCGGGGACAACGTGTGGCTCGGAGCGAAGGTGACGGTGGTGAAGGGGGTGTCGATCGGCGACAACTCCGTCGTCGGGGCACATGCCGTGGTCACCCGGGACATCCCGCCGAACTCGATCGCCGTCGGGGTCCCGGCGCGTGTCGTCGCGCACCGGAGCGACCCGACGGGCATGACCTGAGCCTCGCGCCTGCGGGACGACGCCGCGTCCGTGGCCGGGTCCACGGACGCTCCGTGGCGTCGGGTCACGCCGCCGGGGTCGTGGCGATGCCGACGATCGGCGCGTTCAGCGGGTGGCCGCCCATCGAGCCGTAGAACTGAGCGTCCCCGAAGGCGAAGATCCCGCCGTCGGAGGCGACCTCCCAGTAGCCCTGGCCGTCAGGGGTCGTGGCGATGCCGACGATCGGCGCGTTCAGCGGGTGGCCGCCCATCGAGCCGTAGAACTGAGCGTCCCCGAAGGCGAAGATCCCGCCGTCGGAGGCGACCTCCCAGTAGCCCTGGCCGTCAG
>JAJZJT010000129.1 GCA_021809995.1 Actinomycetes bacterium | reverse complement strand
ACCGACAGCACCGACAGCACCGACAGCACCGACAGCACCGACAGCACCGACAGCACCGACAGCACCGACAGCACCGACAGCACCGACAGCACCGACAGCACCGACAGCACCGATGGGGCCCGTGCCGGCACCACGTCGACCCGACGCTCGCGGGCTGCAAAGGAGCCGGAAGGCTCGACGGGGGCCAAGGCTCCCGTCAAAGCCACGGCGGCCAAGAAGGCGGCCCAGACCCGAGGCGCCGGTAGCTCCCGCGGCTCGGGCGGCAGCGCCCCGCGCTCCTGACGCGTCCGGCCCTTCCAGCCGTCGACGCGTACGGCTGAGGATGGTCTGCGGCCACGCTGCGTGAACTTCTGGCCCTCGCCCTCGAATACCAGCTATACCACTGGCCGTGAAACTCGCCGTAAGGAAAGAGCTCTTCTCGGGGGAGACCCGCGTGGCGATCGTCCCCGACGTGGCGAAGAGGCTGGTCGGGACGGGAGTCGAGGTGCTGGTGGAGCAGGGGGCCGGCGCGTCTGCCCGCTTCACCGACGACGCCTACCGCGACGCCGGTGCCGAGGTCGTGGCCGACGTCCGTGCTGCGGTGGGCGCCGGTGACGTGCTGGCGTGGGTCCGCCCGCCGACCGTCGAGGAGGTCGGCCGCTTGTCCGAGGGGATCTCGGGGGTGGGCTTCCTCCAGCCGCTCGCCGACCCCGAGGTCGTCCGAGCGCTGGCCGGCCGGTCGGCCACCGTCTACAGCCTCGACCTCCTGCCCCGGATCAGTCGGGCCCAGTCGATGGACGCCCTCTCGTCGCAGGCGACGGTGTCGGGCTACCGCGCCGGGCTCGTGGCGGCCGAGCACCTCGCCAAGTTCTTCCCCATGTTCATGACAGCGGCCGGCACCGTCCCACCGGCCAAGGTGCTCGTGATGGGTGCCGGGGTCGCCGGATTGCAGGCCATCGCCACGGCGAAGCGACTGGGTGCCATGGTCCGGGCCTACGACGTGCGTGCCGCAGCCAAGGAAGAGGTCGCGTCGCTGGGTGCCCACTTCGTCGAGCTCGGCCTCGAGACGCGCGAGGGGACCGGTGGGTACGCCCGCGAGCAGACTGCCGAGGAGCTGGCCCGCCAGCAGGAGCTGCTCACCGCCGAGGTGGCCGCGGCCGACGTGGTCATCACGACGGCCCAGATCCCCGGGCGCAAGGCGCCGGTCCTCGTCACCGAGGAGATGGTGGCGGCGATGGGGAACGGAGCGGTGGTGATCGACCTCGCTGCCGACTCGGGTGGGAACTGCGCCTTGACCCGCGCCGGAGAGGAGGTGGTCGTCGGTGGCGTGACCGTCGTCGGGCTGGCCAACCCGCCGGCCTCGATGCCGACGCACGCGAGCTTCCTCTACTCCCGCAACGTGGCCAACTTCGTGGACCTCCTCGTCACGGACGGAGCCCTCACCCCCGACTTCGGCGACGAGGTCGTGGCGGGGACCTGCGTGGTCCGTGCTGGCGAGGTCGTCCACGCTCCGACGGCCGAAGCACTTGGGCTCCCGGTCCCTTCGCCGCTCGTTCCCGAGGCGGGCGGCGAGCCCGAGCCGGCGTCCGACGAGGGAACCGGCGCCGAAACCGAACGCGACCAGAGGGAGGCGGGCCAATGAGCACCACCGGAATCGTCGAGTTCCTGACCATCTTCGTGCTGGCCGCCTTCGTCGGCAACGAAGTGATCTCCAAGGTCCCGAGCATCCTGCACACCCCGCTCATGTCCGGCTCGAACGCCGTCCACGGCATCGTGCTCGTGGGGACGATGCTGGTGATGGGCCAGGCGCACGGCGCCGTCCAGGTCACCCTGGCCTTCCTTGCCGTCGTGCTGGCCACCCTCAACGTGGTCGGCGGCTTCGTGGTCACCGACCGGATGCTCGAGATGTTCAAGGCGAAGCCCGCTGACCGGGCGGCCAAGGGCGCCGGTCAATCCAAGGGCGGCTCGGCGTCCGGGGCGGCGGACGGAGGTGCCAAGTGACCCTCGCCACGTGGACGGACCTCGTCTACCTCGTCGCTGCGGTCGGGTTCATCTACGCCCTGAAGGGCCTGAGCTCCCCGCGCCACGCGCGCCGCGGCAACCTGGTCGGCGCGGCGGCCGCCGCCCTCGCCATCGCCTTCACCTTCTCGAACCCCGCCCTGCGCTCGAGCGGCACGAACCTGGTGCTCGCCATCGTGGCCATGGTGGTCGGAGCGGCCATCGCCGTGCCGACGGCCCGCCTCGTGAAGATGACGGCAATGCCCCAGATGGTGGCCATCTTCAACGGCGTGGGCGGCGGCGCGGCCGCGCTGATCTCGCTCACCGTCTTTCTCATCGAGGACCCCGGAAAGCCGGCGGTCTACCGCATCGGCGAGGTCCTCTTCGGCGTGCTGGTGGGGTGCGTCTCGTTCTCGGGGAGCGCCATCGCCTTCGCCAAGCTGCAGGAGCTGATGACCGGCAGGCCGGTCACCTACCCCGGTCAGCAGGTGATCAACGCCCTTGTCGGCCTGGCCATCCTCGGTCTGGCGCTCGCCACGCTCGTCACCGGCTCCACCCCGCTCCTCGTGGTCATGGCCGTGCTCGCGCTGGCGCTCGGGGTCATCTTCGTGCTCCCCATCGGGGGTGCCGACGTGCCGGTGCTCATCTCGCTGCTGAACGCCTTCACCGGCCTCGCCGTGGCCGCCTCGGGCTTCACCCTCAACTCGAACCTGCTCATCGTGGCCGGCACCCTGGTCGGCGCCTCGGGCATCCTGCTCACCCGGATGATGAGCCAGGCCATGGGTCGCTCGCTGCCCAACATCCTCTTCTCGGCGTTCGGCTCCGTCGTGACCGCCGGAGGGGGCGCGGACGGCTCGGGGGAGACCCGACCCGTCAAGGCGGGGACGCCGGAGGACATCGGCGTGCTCCTCGCCTACGCTCGCAAAGTGGTCATCGTGCCGGGCTACGGCCTTGCTGTGGCCCAGGCTCAGCACACCATCCGCGAGCTCGCCGACCTGCTGACGGACAAGGGCGTCGAGGTCTTCTACGCCATCCATCCCGTGGCCGGCCGCATGCCCGGGCACATGAACGTGCTCCTCGCCGAGGCCAACGTCCCCTACGACGAGTTGAAGGAGATGGACGAGGCGAACCCCGAGATGTCGACGGCCGACGTCGCGCTCGTGGTGGGGGCGAACGACACGGTGAACCCCGCTGCCCAGACGTCGCCGGGCAGCCCGATCTACGGCATGCCCATCATCCACGCCGACCAGGCCGAGCACGTGATCTTCCTGAAGCGCTCGATGCGGCCGGGCTTTGCCGGCATCGACAACGAGCTGCTCTTCGACCCGAAGACGACTTTGCTCTTCGGAGACGCCAAGGACTCGCTCACCAAGCTGGTCAACGTCGTCAAGTCCTCCTGAGCCGCACCGCTGGGCGGGTAGACCCGGAACGGCCCCGGTGGGTGTTCGGCAAGCTCTGCGCCCGCTGGCCGGTGGTCTGCGCCGTCGGTCGCCTCGACCCGAGCGCAGGGCCGAGGCCCACGATCAGCTCTGACGCAGGAGCGTGGACCGTGCCCCGAGGCGCGGGCCGAGCCGAACGCGCCGCTCGAGTGGTGTGGCTGAGGTGGCGAGCCCACATGCGGCAGCCAACGAGCCACCTCGGCGCGAACGCGCTGCGCCCCCGGTGAAGTAGCTCGCGTCGGATCCTGAGGACCGCGGGGACCGCATGGACGTCCTGGGTCAGGCAGCTGGCCACCAAGGTGTTGACAGAGATCCGAACGTCTTCCGCGGTGGAACCAAGGTCGGACGGCTGGCCGATGACCCAACTTCGGTAGGTGCAGCGCGAGTCCTGGTCGCGCACGTCACCCGTCGGCTCGTAGGTGCGATGCACGAGGTACGGGAACCCGGACGCGACGTGCTCGGTGCAGCGGGGGCGGAGCCGGTCGGCGCCAACGGAGCTCCCCGTACGACCCGCCGCGTCTCGACGAACGCGCTGGCAGGCGCGGCGTCCCCGCGAGCGCCCAACCGAGCGCGTCGCGGTCACGTCGTCCTGACGGCCTCCTGGGCGGCACCCGGGCGCCGTTCGGCGGCGGGGGCAGAGGTGTCGGTGACGAGCCGGGCGAAGAGCAGCAGTCCCTGGTTGGTGGGCCGAGTCGAGAGCACGACGACCTCGACGTCGGACGCGCCAACGAGGTGCGAGGCGTCGTTGACGACGACCATGTCGCCGTCGGGAAGGTAACCGACGGCCTGGCGGGGCTGGCGGCCCTCCTTCACGAGGTCGAGGACGAGGCGCTCCCCGGGCGGATGGTCGGGCGTGAGCTCGGCGGTCATCCTGCGCAGGTCGACGGCAGGCAGGTCCCAGTCGCCGGCCCGGGCGACCACCTCCGAGGAGCACGTCCCGATGCGCAGGCCGAGCCGCCGGGCCACCGTGAGCAGCTTCACGGTCGGGTCGTCGACCTCGGGGACCTCCTCGGTCGACACGTGCACGGGCACCCCGAGGCCGCGCAGTGCCTCGAGGGTCTCGAGGCCCCGCCGGGCGCGGCGCGACGACACGGGGTCGGGGGCGTCGGCGAGGGTCTGCACCTGGTCGAGCACGAACTGGGGGACCACCACGCCGGCGGGCAGGAGACCGGACCGCCCCAGCACGAGCACGAACCGGTCGAGGACGGCGGAGGCGTCGACGAGGAGCGCATACCCCGGGGGCGGCTCCACGGCAGGTGCGAGAAGGCGCGACAGCCCCGCGGCCGCCACCACCTGACGGCCCTTGACCGCACCGAGGCGCCACCCCAGGGTGGCGAGCACCCACGCGAACGCCGCGGTGACGAGGAGCTCGATGCCGGAGCGGAACAGGTAGAAGAACGGAAGCCCGACCACCACGCCGAGGAGCAGTCCGGAGGTCGCCACGATGGTGGCAGCGAACACCTCGCCCGCCGGCATGGTCCGCAACTGTCGGACTGCGTACTGGAGACCGCGGTCGAGCAGGCGACCCACGATGCCGCCGAGCACGTAGGAGACGGCGGCACCGAGCACCATGCCGATGAGGGGGCCGTGCCCGCCGGCCGCCACGTGGTGGCCGAGCTCGAGGCCGCCGACGGCGGCGGCCATGACGAGGAGGAAGCGGAAGATCTCGACGAAGAGCACGGCTCAGCCGCTACCGGTGACGCCCGGGGGCACGGGTCGCTCGAGGTCTCGAATTTCCACCATTGCTCAACTCCTTGCCCGCTTGGTCCGATGGTGTCAGCGGGGACCGGTTGCCGCGTGCAGCGGCCACGAGCCCCCGTCACCGGCCCCCATGCCGACCAGGTGTGGTCGGTGCCGGGTCGCAGACCTCCTCGAACGATCGATCACCGAGAGTAGTTCTATCACCACTCACCTTGCTCATGGAGGACGAGTGCACCAGACTGTCCGGCTGTTGGCTAGAGCCCGCTCGAACCTGTCGGCGGTGACGGCCCGGCTGGCGAGCTGGGCCCGGCCGGACCGACGGCGTGCGCCCGCAGGCGCGGCGGTCGTCGTCCCGGCGCGTCGCCTCGCGGCCGTTGGGCTCTCGGGGACGGACGCAGCGGAAGAGGGCGCGCCGTCGGGCCCGGTCACCGCGGCGTCTCTGGTGGAGCCCACTGGCGCGACACCGGTCGTCCTCGGTCTCGCCGAGCCGGGTCTCGTCATCTCGCCGGGCGGGCCCGCCTGGGACGACGTTCCTGTCCTCGTTCGATGGGAGCGCCTGGTCGGCTTCGGGGCTGAGGAGCCCGCTGACCCGTCGGACGCCAGTGCCGGCCAACTGCTCGAGGTCACCGAGGCGTGCTCGGGTGTACCGGGCCGCACCGAGGTCCGCCGCTTCGCCGTCGCCGCGCCCGACCTCGTCGTCTTCTTCCGCGCCCTCGGCGAGTGGTCGCGCCGGTGGGCCGAGGCCCTCGCCCCCGAGCCGCCGGGGCTCGCCACCCGTGCCGGGCAGGTGGCGACGGCGCTCTGGCTTGCGGTGACGAGCTGGGCCACGGGCGTAGGCGTGCTCGTTCGGTCGCGCCTCTTTACGTTGCCCGCCCCTCGGCACGGCCAGGGGTCGCGGCGTCTTGCACCGCTCGCCGTCGGCTGTGCGGTGCTCACCCTCGTCGCCGGCGGGGCGACGGCGAGCGTGGCGGCCGGTTCCCCCGGCGGGCCCCATTCGCCGGCGGTCCCCTTCGCCGGTGGCAACCGCGCCGCCGTCGTCGCCCTCGCCGACATGCCCGTGGTCCACCTCGCTCCAGCGACCACCACGCCGAACCCGACCCCACCCTCGCTGGCGGGCGCGGCACCGCTGCGGCCACATGAGGTCTTCGGGTACGCCCCGTACTGGACGCTGCCGAGCTCGGGCTCGTTCGACCTCGCGGACCTCACGACCATCGCCTACTTCAGCGTCGACGTGAACGGCGACGGCACCCTCCAGCAGAGCGGTCCGGGCTGGAGCGGCTACCAGAGCCAGGACCTCGTCAACCTCGTCGACCGGGCTCATGCCGCCGGCGACCGCGTCGTCCTGACGGTGACGTGCTTCAGTCAGAGCGCCCTCGACCAGCTCACCCACGACCCGGCAGCACCGGCGACCCTGGCTCACGCCCTGGTGGCGGCCGTCGAGGCCAAGCACCTCGACGGCGTCAACTTCGACTTCGAGGGCCAGGGCAGTGCCGACCGCCACGGCTTGACGTCGCTGGTCACGACCGTGTCGTCGGCGCTGCGAGCCGCCGACCCCCACTGGCAGGTGACGATGGCGACGTACGCCAGCTCAGCCGGAGACCCGTCAGGCTTCTACGACATTCCGAAGCTGGCTCCTGCCGTCGACGCCTTCTTCGTGATGGCCTACGACATGAACGACCCGATCTCGCCGAGCGCGACGGCGCCGCTCGTGGGTGGCGGCTTCAGCGACACCAGGGCGCTCCAGCAGTACCTGGCCGTCGTCCCGCCGCAGAAGGTCATCCTCGGAGTGCCCTTCTACGGCTATGACTGGCCGACCACCAATGGCACACTCGGCGCGTCAGCGATGGGCGGGGAGACGCCACTCAGCTATGCGCAGATCGCGGCGGCCGGTCATCCCACCTACTGGGACCCGGCCACCGACACGGCGTGGACGTCGTACCAGGTCGGTGGGCAGTGGCACGAGACGTACTTCGACAACCCGACGTCGCTCGCCATGAAGGCGGAGCTCGCCAATGCCGAGGGGATCGCCGGGCTCGGCATCTGGGCGCTCGGCATGGACGGCAACGACCCGGCCATGCTGGCGGCCCTGCTCGGCAAGGCCCCAGCGGTCAAGGACCTCTCGACCGGCCCGGCGTCCACCCCGCCCTCGGTCTCGACGACCACCACCAACCCTGGTGGCGTCACGACCGCCCAGTGGCAGGGCACGACGGTGACCCTTGCGCCGGTGGCGGCGGGCTCGACCCCGTCGGCGGCCGGCGGCTTGTCGGCCGTCGGCACAGTGAGCGGGATCCAGACGACCGACCCCTCCCTGTCTTGCCTCGCGACGGGACCCCCGCTCGCCGTGTGGTCCTTCGGGTCGGACCCGGGTGTCGACGTCGTCATCGCCACGCAGCCGGAGGACTGTGTCACCGAGCTGTTCACCTTCGTCCCACCGGCGGGAACGCGTGGGACACCCGGTAGCGGGTCGGTGGCCCCGCCCGCCGTTCCGACGAGCACGGCCCCGACCTCGACCACGGGCCCATCCGCGTCCTCGACCACAAGGGCCTCAGCGGGCTCGTCGACCACGTCGTCGAGCCCGCCGGGCTCGAGCACGGCCCCGACCTCGACCACGGGCCCACCCGCGTCCTCGACCACGAGCGGCTCGTCGCCGGCCGGCTCGGCTGTCCAGGGCTCCCCGGTGTCCTCGACGTCGTCCTCGACGTCGTCCTCGACGTCGTCCTCGACGGGTTCCGGATAGCGCCGCCACGACCCTGTCCTCTTCCGGTACTGGCCAACCCGACGCCAGCGGGCGCTCGCCGACCCACGGGACAATCGAGAGGCGCGGCCCGGACCGACTACGCTTACTCGCGGCCCGGGGGTGTAGCTCAGCTGGTAGAGCGCTACGTTCGCAATGTAGAGGCCGAGGGTTCGAGTCCCTTCACCTCCACCACATATTTGGGTGGACC
>JAJZJT010000128.1 GCA_021809995.1 Actinomycetes bacterium | reverse complement strand
GGCTCGGGGCGGGGCACGCCGCCGGGGTCCTGCGGACGCGCCTCGCCCCACCCGAGCGCCGCGAGGACGTGGCGGCCGCCGCCGAGCTCCGAACGGCCCGCCAGGTCACCGAGGCGCTCGGAGGGATGAAGGGGGCGCTCATGAAGCTCGGCCAGATGGCCAGCTTCCTCGACGACGGGCTGCCCGAGCCCTATCGGGTCGCCCTCGCCGAGCTGCAGGCCAACGCTCCCCCGATGGCCCCGGAGCTCGCCGCATCGGTCGTGGCCGACGCCCTCGGCGACCGGCCGGAGCAGATCTTCGCCGTCTGGGAGGAACGGCCGCTCGCGGCCGCCTCGATCGGCCAGGTCCACCGGGCCGTGACGCGCGCCGGTCTCCCGGTCGCCGTCAAGGTGCAGTACCCGGGCGTCGCCAAGGCCATCGAGTCGGACCTGGCGAACACCGCCCTCGTCGCCCGCCTCCTTCCGCTCCTCTTCCCCTCGCTCGACCCGGCCGTGCTGGCCGACGAGCTGCGCGCCCGGCTCAGCGAGGAGCTCGACTACGTACGCGAGGCGGAGAACCAGCAGTGCTTCGCCGACGCCTACCGCGGTCACCCCTTCATCCACGTCCCCGACGTCGTCGCCGAGCTGTCGGGTCGGAGCGTGCTCACGACCGAGCTCGCCGAGGGGGCGCGCTTCGCCGAGCTCGAGACGTGGTCACGGCACGAGCGCGACCTCGCCGGCGAGACGCTGTTCCGCTTCGTGTTCCGGGGCATCAACCGCCTCGGCATGTTCAACGGCGACCCCCACCCGGGCAACTACTTGTTCCGCCCGGGTGGACGGGTCACGTTCCTCGACTTCGGCCTGGTCAAGCACTTCACACCCGACGAGACGGCCGTCTTCAACCGGATGATCGAGACCCTCGTCCTCGAGGGCGACGGCGAGGCCTACCGGCGCGTGCTCGAGGAGGTCGGACTGCTGCGGCGCACGCCGTCGCTGTCGACCGACGACGTCGTCGCCTTCTTCGCCCACTTCCACCGGCTCGTCCTGGAGCGCGGCCCGGTGCACGTCGACCACGCGTACGCCGCCGAGACCCTGCACCGTGTCTTCGACACGTCGAGCCCGGTGGCCCGCGCCGTCGACCTGCCTCCCATGTTCGTCGTCGTCCAGCGGATCAACCTCGGGCTCTACGCCCTCCTCGCCCGCCTGGGAGCGACCGTCGACTGGCGCTCCGTGGCCGAGGAGCTCTGGCCGATGACCGACGGCCCGCCCTCGACGGAGCTCGGACGCCTCGAGGCCTCCTGGGCGGCGAGCCGCGCCTCGTCCCGCGATGCCCCCCTGACGCCTCCCTGACGCGGAGCACGGCCTCCCTCCGCGCCGGCCCCAGGTTCACTGCGGCGGGCGCGACGACGTCAGCCCTTGTTGGCTCCGTGCTCGCGTACGAAGTCGTTGACGGCGTAGTAGGCGTCGATCGACTCACCCGCGTCGCCCCAGAAGCCCTCGAGGACGTCGAAGGCCATCGCACCCTGGCGGATGTAGTGGTTGTTGACGTCGGTGATCTCGAGCTCGCCCCGGCCAGAGGGCTCGAGGGTCGGGATGACCCGGAAGACGTCGGCGTCGTAGCAGTAGATGCCGGTCACGCCGAACTTGGACGGCGGGTCGGCGGGCTTCTCGACGATGCCGCGCACCCGGCCGCCGTCGTCGAAGTCGGGCACCCCAAGGTGACGCAGGTGCCGCTCCTCCTGCACCGGCGTGAGGAGGATCCGGGCGCCGTGGGGATCGGCGCAGAACGCCTCCACCATGGGCCGGATCGAGCCCCCGACGATGTTGTCGGCCAACATGACGAGCACGGGGTCGTCCCCGACGAAGCGCTCGGCGAGCCCCAGCGCCTCGGCGATCCCGCCGGGCCGGTCCTGGTAGCCGTAGGAGAGCCGGTCGATGCCGAACTCGTGGCCGTTGCCGAGGAGCCGGAGGAACTCCCCGGCGTGCGTGCCCCCGGTGACCAGCATGACCTCGGTGATGCCGGCGTTGACCACAGCCTCGATGGCATAGCTGATCATCGGCCGGTCGTAGATGGGGAGCAGGTGCTTGTTGGTGATCCGGGTCAAGGGATGCAGGCGCGAACCGGTCCCTCCCGCGAGCAGGACGCCTTTCATTGCGCCGAGCCTAGACGTGCCGCTGTCGCCGTGCTCGGGTGAGCCCGGGGGAGGCGCTGCCCCTCCCGGGCGCCGCGCCCACGCTTGCATGTCCCGTGCAATACCCAGGCGCCGGGGGTACCGTGGCCCGGTGGGCACGTCCACCAGCTTCTCGCGCCGGGCGCTCCTGAAGGGAGGGGCGGCGGCCGTCGCCGGGCTGGCCCTCTCCGGGTGCGACCTGAGGCCCTTCGAACGCCTGCTCGCCGGCGAGCGCGACGCCGTCCGGCAGCGGCTCCGCTCCCCTGGCTCGCGACCGTTCCCCCGCTTGCCCGAGGGGACCGACACGCTCCCCGAGATCGACCACGTCCTCGTGGTCATGCTCGAGAACCACACCTACGACAACGTGCTCGGCATGCTCCGGGGCCGCGGCGACGGCTTCACCCTCGGCCCCGACGGGCTCCCCACGGCGTCGAACCCGGGCCCCGGCGGCGAGGTCGTCCACGCCTTCTCGATGCCCAACGCCTGCCAACAGGTCGGCCACCCCTACAACACCTGGGACGCCGGCCACCAGTCCTACGCGGACGGCGCCATGGACGGGTTCGTGCTGAGCGCCAGCGGGCCGGTCGCCATGGGCTACCTCGACGAGGGCGTCCTGCCGTTCACCTACTCGCTCGCCCGGACGTACCCGCTCTGCGACCGCTACTTCTCCTCGGTGATGGCCCAGACGTACCCCAACCGGCGCTACCTCATGGCCGGGACGTCGCTCGGCCAGGTCGCCGACACCCTGAGCGTCACCGCCAAGCCACCCAACGGCACGATCTTCGAGCTGCTCGACGCGCACGGCATCACGTGGACGAACTACTACTCCTCCCTGCCCACCATCGGCATCTGGACGTACCTGCTCGAGGAGCCGGGCATCCCGGGCCACCTCGCCTCCTTCGACCGGTTCCTCGCCGACGCCGCGGCCGGGACGCTGCCGGCGTTCGCCATCGTGGACCCCAACTTCGGCACCCAGTCGGAAGAGGACCCCCAGGACGTGCAGTTCGGCGACGACTTCCTCGCCCAGGTGGTCGGGGCCGTCACCGCCGGCCCGGCGTGGCGCCGCACGCTGCTCGTGTGGACGTACGACGAGGGTGGCGGCTACTTCGACCACGTCCCGCCCCCGCCCGCCCCGAAGCCCGACGACGTCCCACCCGACATCACCGTGCCGCCCGACTATCCGGGCGGCTTCGACCGCTACGGCTTCCGCGTGCCCTCCGGCATCGTCTCCGCGTACGCCCGGCCCCACCACGTCTCGCACACCGTCTACGACCACACGTCGGTCCTCGCCACGCTCGAGCGCAAGTGGAACCTGCCGGCGCTCACGTACCGGGACGCCAACGCACGCGACCTCCTCGACTGCCTCGACCTCCACGGGCCGCCCCGATTCCTCGAGCCGCCTGTCCTCGCCGCGCCCGCGAATGCCGCTGCCGGCGCCGGGTGCCTCTCGACCGGGCCAGGGGTCATCCCGCCACCCTCGGCGGTCACGGGCTGACGCGGGCCCGAGGCGCTCTCTTCGGGCAAGCAGGCCGAGGGCGGGCCCGGGCTCGGTGCGCCCCGTGGCCCGTCCGGGTAGAACAGAGCACAGGGCCGCCGGTGCCACCGGCGGTCAAGCGAGCCGACCGGGAGGAGCACACCGATGCCGAGCACCTCGCGCCCGACCGTCCCCCTCGGGACCACGGGCATGCAGATCACTCGAGTCGGCTTCGGCGCCTGGGCCATCGGCGGCGGGGGCTGGACGTTCGCCTGGGGTGACCAGGACGACGACGCATCGGTGGCGGCCATCCGCCATGCGGTGGAGGCCGGGGTGAACTGGGTCGACACCGCTGCCGTCTACGGGCTCGGCCACTCCGAGGAGGTGGTCGCCCGGGCTCTCGGCGGTCTGCCCGAGGCCGACCGCCCGTACGTCTTCACCAAGTGCGGGCTGGTGTGGGACGAGGCCGATCGCAGGCGGGCACCCCGGCGGGTGGGCGACCCGACCAGCCTCCGCACCGAGGTCGAGGCTTCGCTGCGGCGCCTCGGCGTCGAGCGCATCGACCTGTACCAGATGCACTGGCCGGCCGAGGACGGGACGCCGCTCGAGGCGTACTGGGGAACGCTGTGCGACCTGCGGACGGAGGGCAAGGTGGCGGCCGTCGGGCTCTCCAACCACGACGCCGGCCAGCTGGAGCGGGCCGAGGCGATCGGGCACGTGGACACGCTCCAGCCGCCGCTCTCCCTCATCGAACGGACCGCAGCCGCCGAGGCGATCCCCTGGTGCGCGGCCCACTCGACCGGCGTGATCGTCTACAGCCCCATGCAGTCGGGGCTCCTCACCGGGACGTTCAGCGAAGCCCGGGCCGCTGCGCTGCCGGAGGACGACTGGCGGTCCCGCTCCCCCGACTTCACCGGGGAGGGCTTGCTCGCCAACCTGGCGCTCGCCGACGCGCTCGGTCCCGTCGCCCGCCGCCACGGGACGACCCCGGCGGCCGTCGCCGTCGCCTGGACGCTCGCCGTCCCCGGCGTCACCGGGGCCATCGTCGGGGCGCGCTCCCCAGAGCAGGTCGACGGCTGGGTGGGTGCCGGCGAGCTCGTGCTCGACGCGGCCGACCTCGCCGAGCTCGACGCCGCGCTGGCCGCCTCCGGGTCGGGACGCGGCCCGGTGCTGCGTCTCGGCGCTGCGCCCGAGGCACGGTCGTGACGGCGCCGAGCGCCGAGCTCCTCGTCGACGCCTTCGGACGCGTCGTCGAGGCGGTCGAGGCGGCAGTCTCCGGCCTCGACGGGACGGAGCTGGCCTGGCGGCCCGACCCCGACGCGAACTCGATCGCCTGGCTGGTCTGGCATCTCACCCGGGTGCAGGACGACCACGTGGCCGACGTCGCAGGGGTACCTCAGGTGTGGACGGCCGAGAAGCACGCCGAGCGGTTCGCCCTGGGGCTCGATCTCGCGGACACCGGTTACGGGCACACGTCCGACCAGGTCGCGGCCGTGACCGCCGACGCCGAGACGCTGCTCGCCTACCACCGCGCCGTCCATGCGGCCACGGTGCGCTTCGTCGGCGGCGTCGTGGACGCCGACCTCGACCGAGTGGTCGACGAGCGCTGGGACCCACCGGTCACCCTCGGCGTCCGGCTGGTCTCGGTCATCGCCGACGACCTCCAGCACGCCGGCCAGGCCGCCTACCTCCGCGGCCTCCTCGAGCGCGGGACATGGCCCGGCGCGGCCGCCCGCTGACGGGGGTCCGCCTTGGCCCGGGCATAGCCCGGGGGGCACCGGCGTTGGAAGAAGTGGACCCGAGGGAACGGGTTCAGAGGAGGTGGCCGGTGGAGTGACCAGTCAGAACCTCACCAACCGAGGGTGAGCGACTGCGACGACCGGCGTAGCGTACCGGTCGGGCAGGCCCCCACTGTGAGAAGCGGCACGCAGGACTGGACGGGGAGCCGGTGCAGCGGCACGGGGCCCGGAAGCCTCCAGGGGTGCAGCGCCCACACGAGCGGCCGCAGCGCCCTCGGTGCACAACAAGAGCAGCGCCCGACCTCCGGGGCAACCTGGGAGGCGGGCGCTCCTTCGCGTCCGAGCCCCCTCCGAGCTCGCCGGGGCCCGGCGCGGGTCACTACGGTGCAGCGACATGGGGCAGGCCGTGGGGGGGACCGATCGGGCTGGGACGCGAGGGACGCGTGGACCCGGCCTGGGCCGGTGGGGACCGCACCGGAAGCAGGGACGGGTGAACCCGTGGGCAGCGTGGCCGGCTCTCCTCGTGGCGGCTGCCCTGGCGCTCGCCGGGTGCGGCGCACCCCGACCCGTCGCGGCACACCACCCGCTCGAGCCGGCACGGTCGTCGGCAGCGGCCGGGCTGCCCGGCTTCTACGCGCTCCCTGATCAGGTCGCGCCGGCTCCGCCGGGCGCGCTGGTGCGCCACGAGGCCATCCCGGCCCCTTCCGGCCTGCCCCGTGGCACGGACGTCGTCCGGGTCCTCTACCACTCGTTGACTGACACCGGCGCCGACGTGCTGGTATCGGGCGTCGTGGTGGTCCCGCCGGGCCCACCGCCGATCGGCGGGTTCCCTATCGTGACCTGGGCCCACCCGACCACCGGTCTGCCCCCTGCCTGCCTGCCGTCGCTCGAGGGCGCATCCCCGATCCCCTACCTGAGTGCCCTCGTAAAGGCGGGCGACGTCGTCGCGGCCACCGACTACGAGGGGCTCAGTCCTGGTGCGATCCAGCCCTACCTCGTGGGGCAGAGCGAGGCCCACGACGTCCTCGACGCGGCGCGGGCGGCCCGACAGCTCCTCGGAGCGGCCGCGTCGAACGTGGTGCTCGTAGCCGGTTACTCCCAGGGAGCGCAGGCCGCTCTCGTCGCCGGCCAAGTGGCCGAGCTCTACGCCCCCGACCTCTTCGTCCGCGGCGTCGTGGCCATCGCCCCACCAGCGTCCCTCGACGAGCTCGTCCCCCACCCCCTGGGCTCGAAGCCCGACGCCGGCCTCGTCTACGCCGTCATGGCCCTGGTCGCCTGGGCTGCCGACACTCCGGGCACCTCACTCGGCTCGGCCATCCTGCCGGACGCCCGAGCGCGGGCCACAGCCCTCGGCCACGAGTGCGTCGCGACGGCGGCGGCGGCCTTCGCCCACCTCGCACCCGACGCCGTGCTGCAGCGAGGATGGGAGGCGACGCCTGTCGCCCGGGCGCTCGAGGAGGCGAGCACCGTCGGTCGTGCCCCCACGCTCGCGCCCGTCCTCGTGGTACAGGGAGCGGCCGACGCCGTCGTGCCGCCGTCCGGCACCACCGCACTGGTCCGGTCGCAGCTGTGCCGAGCCGAGCACGACACGGTGACCTACGACCGGGTGCCCGCTGCGGGGCACGGCAGTGTCGTCGCCGCCGCCGCTGCCGAGGTGGTCTCGTGGATCGGCGCCCGCCTCGACGGGGCGCCGCGGCCCGCGGGCCGGTGCGGGACGCCCCCGAGACGCTGACACGCCGCCGGGTCACCGGACCGGCGTGCGGGGGACCGGGGACCGGGGACGTCTACCGGAGGAGGGGACGTCCGCCTCAGACGTCGAGGAACCGGCGCACGGCGAGCGCCGAGCCCACGGCACCCACAGCGACCCCCACCACGACGACGAAGACGCTCGTGAGCACCACCTCGCCGACGCCCATCGACATCTGGGCAGCCAGGCTGTTGTGGTTGGCCACCGTCTTGACGGTGTCGAGGCCGAGCCCCCAGTAGAGGGAGAAGACGGCGAGGACGGCCACCGCGCTGCCGAGGAGGCCCTGCGTCATGCCTTCGGCCATGAAGGGCAGGCGGATGAACCAGTTGGTCGCGCCCACCAGCTTCATCACCGACACCTCACGACGCCGGGCGAAGATGGCCATCCGGATCGTGTTGAGGATGAGGACGGCAGCCGAGAGCAGCAGGACGGCGGCGATGCTCAGGAACACCCACTGAAGCACGTGGATGACGCTCTCCATCGTGCGGATCTGGGCCTCGGGGTACTGCACGCGGTCGACGCCCGGCCGGCCGGTGAACTGCTGCTTGATGGCGCTGGCCTCCGCCGGGTTGTAGAGGACGCACCGGTACGACGACGGCATGTCCGACACGGTGAGGACAGCCACTTCCTCGGTGGGCAGGATGCGCTTGGCCTCGGCGTAGTCGTAGGACTGGCTCCGGTGGATGCACGTGCGCACGAACGGGTCGGAGCTCAGCTGGCGGCCGATGGTGGCGCTCTGGCTGCTCGTCGCGTTGGGCGCCACCCACACGATGGCGTCGACGTGCTGCTGCCACTGCACCGTGGCGTTCGACGTCCCCTGCTTGAGCAGGAGAGCTGAGCCCACGAGGGCGAGCGACACGGCGACGGTGAGGACCGCAGCCACGGTCATCAGCCGGTTCCGCCACAGGTTGGTGACGGCCTCCTTCGCGACATAGCTGCCCGAGAGGGCCATCAGGCCTCCTGCGCGCTCACGTCGGGGATGGGCGACG
>JAJZJT010000127.1 GCA_021809995.1 Actinomycetes bacterium | reverse complement strand
CGTCCACGCTGTGCCATGTCGCCTCCCATCGTCGCTGACGACGAGAGGAACGCGCTGGGGCTCAGGAAATTCCCGGAACCGGCACTTTTCTTGTGAATCTTGGAATCAAGACACTAGGGCGGTGATGTCAACCTCGAAGGGGGTGTATCCGCCTTCGTGGGTGGCCACCGACCGGCCGTTCACCCATACTTCGGCCCGGTGGGTGGCCGACCCGAAGCGTATGGTTATGCGCCTGCCGGCCCATCCTGGGGGTACGCGGAAGGTCGTCTCGTACCAGGCGTCACCGACGTGGTCGCGGTACGCCGGGTCGGGATAGACGTCGTTGTAGCTGGACGGGACCGGCATCTCCACCGCCTCCGCCGGCAGCTTCTCCCACCACCGGTCGCGTCGGCCGATGGCGTCGGGGTCGAGCAGGAATCGCCAGAGGCCGTCGAGTGACCTGCGGTCCCGGGTCGGGGTGTCTTTGGGTGCGAGCACGGCAGCCTCTTCTCATATCGGCGGGCTCGGTCGAGGGTGGCGGACCCGGGCTCGGGCGGCGGCAACGATCTGCTCGACGCAGTCGTCGATGTCGACCGCCGTCGAATCGAGGATCAGGTGGTACCAGCAGGGGTCCAGGCCGTCGGCCCCGTAGGCTCGACGGACGTAGCCGACCCGGGCCCGGTCCTCGACCTGTTGGCGTTTCTCTGCCACCGACCGCTCCACATGATGCAGCGCCATGGCCTGGCCGACCCGCTCCTGCTGCGGGCCGCGGAGTAGGACGTGCAGCGCTCGGGGAACCGAGCGCAAGACGACCATCCCGCCGTGGCCGAGCAGCACCCCGCCTCGGGTGGCCGCATCGGCGAGGAACGCCTCGATGCACGAACGCAGGCGCCGCTCCGTGGCCTCGAGCGGCTCGGCCGACACTCGCGTCGCTGCGGCACCGATGATGGGCGCCCGGGCCAGGCGCGCCGTCAGGCGGTTCGCGCCGGGGTGAGGGCCTTCGGCGACCGCGTCGACCGCTTCGAGGGGTTCGCCGCTGCGTCGGGCGGCCATCTCCGGGATGTCACGGCCCATGAACGCCACGCCGAGGCGGGCGGCGACCCGCGCGGGCCGATGACGCTGCCCCCGGCGCCGTAGAGCGCGGCGATCGTCACCAGCGGCTGCGTGCCTTCGGGAGCCAGGCCGGGACCGTCCTGGCTCGCTGCCGGACCCCGCTCAACCGGGACCGGGTACGTCACGGCTCGACCCGCACGGCGGCCGTTCCCACGTCGGCGGTCCGGGCCAGAGCACCGAGCAGCCGGGCGATGTCGTGCCGTAGGTCGGCGAAGGCCGCGACCTGCTCGGCGGCAACGGCGGCCGGTGCGCCTGTCGAGACTCCGCCGAGCGCGGTCAGTGCCTGCTCCAGGCTGGGCACGGCGCCCAGGGCGAGAAGGCCGAGGGCTGCCGCGCCGAGCGCGGTGCCGTCTTCGTCGCCGATGACGGTCATGGGTCGATCGAGCGCGGCGGCCATCAGATCGCGCCACAGCGCAGAACCGAAGGCGCCGCCGGTCGCCCGTATCGAAGCGACGGGGTAGAACTCGTCGATCCGTTCGAGCAGGAAGCGCATCTGCAGGCATACTCCTTCCATCGCGGCGCGCCGAAAGTGGGGGGCGCTGTGATGGTGGCGCAACCCGAGGTAGGCGCCGGCGAGGTCACGGTCCCACAGCGGCGCCCGCTCGGGGAAGAGGAACGGGAGCATCACCAGCCCGTCGCTGCTCTCCGCGATCGGACCGGTCGGCTGGTGTGTCATCTCGCCTTGGGGCGGCGGGCCGTCCGCGCCGACCGGCGAGCCGGCACCGAGCATCCCGTCGGCCCATCGCAGCACCTCGCCGCCGTTGGAGACCGCCCCGCCGACCACCCAGAGCGAGTCGGTGAGGGCGTAGCAGAAGAGCCGGCCGTGGCGGTCCGGATGGGGTCCCTCGACCGCCAGGCGGATCGCTCCACTCGTGCCAAGGGACAGGCCGGCCACTCCCGGGGTGATGGCCCCGGTCCCGAGGTTGGCGAGCGGCCCATCGGCGGCGCCGACCGCCACCGGCGTGCCCGCCGGCAACCCGACCGTGGCCGCCACATGGCGGTCCAGGGCGAGAACGTCGGTGGTCGCCAGGATCTCCGGCAGCCGGGACGGGTCGACGCCGCTGGTGGACAACGCCAGCGGGCTCCAGGCGCGGGTGGGCACCTCGAGCAGCCCGGTTCCCGAGGCGGAGGACACCTCGGTGGCCAGCGTGCCGGTGAGCCACAACAGCAGGTAGTCCTTCAAGCCGGCCCACCAGCGGGCCGCCTTCCAGGTCGTCGGGTCGTGGTGGCGGAACCAGACGAGCTTGGCCATCGGGGTCATCGGATGGATAGGGGTTCCGGTGCTCTGCTGCAGGTCCAGCGCGGTGGGCTGGCGGGCCAGGTCGGCGGCCTCCTCGCCGGCCCGTCCGTCGGCCCAGGTGACAAGGGGCGTGATCGGCCGCAAGTCGGCGTCGAGGGCCATCAGGCCGTGCATCGCTGCGCTGAGAGAGACCGCTACCACCTCTGCGGTTCCGATCGAGGCGACGCACTCGGAGAGAGCGGCGCTGGCGGCGGCGACGATCACTGCCGGGTCCTGCACCTCCTGTCCCGGTGCTGGTCGCAGCAGCGGGTACTGGCGAACGGCCAGTGTTCGCCACGACGAGCCCAGCCCGAACCCGACGGCCTTGACCCCGGTCGTGCCCACGTCGAGACCGATGATCACCTGGCGGGCAACCGGGGTCACTTCTGGGTTCCTGCCAGCTCGCGGCACTGCTCGGCAACCGCGGTCACCACCGCGGTATCGGCGCCGATGTCGGGATCGAGGGCGTCGAGCACCTTGCGCGCCGCGCCGGCGAGAGGACCGGCGGCGAGGGGCACCAGCTCGTCGGCGCGCACGTCGCGGACGGCCCCGCCGAGGCCGCGCAGGTGACACAGCCAAGCCGCCACGATCCGGGTCGCGGCGACGGGAAGCCTTCCGGCGGCACGCTCGGCGCGCAGCACCGGCAGGACCCGGATCGGCAGCTTCTGGGACCCGTCCTCGGCGATACGCGCCAGCTCGTCGTGCATCCTGGGGTTGGCGAACCGCTCGACCAGCGCATCCTGGTAGGGGGCGATCTCGCCGGGCGCCTGGTCCAGGTGGGGAGCGGCGGTTGCCCACCAGTCCTGCACCCAGCCCCGGCAGCGGTCGTCGCCGATGGCTCCAGCCACGCTGCGATACCCGAGGAGCGATCCGGCGTAGGCCAGCAGCGAGTGAGCTGCGTTGAGCAGCCACAGCTTGCGATGCTCGTAGCCGGTCACGTCGTCGACGAAGACCGCCCCGGCATCCTCCCAGCGGGGGCGGCCGGCCGGGAACTCGCCGGCGAGGACCCATTCGCTGAACGGCTCGGTGACCACCGGTGCCTCGTCGCGCCTGCCGGTCGCTCGTGCTGCCGCTTCGATCTCGGCACGGCCGGCACGGGGCGTGATGCGATCCACCACGGTGGTCACCACCGACAGCGACCGGCCGATCCACTCGGCCAGGGCGGGATCGACCAGCCGGGCGGCGTCGGCGACCACCCGGCCGGCCAACGCGCCGTTGCCGGCCACGTTGTCGCAGGGGACGAGCGCCAGCGGGCCGCCGCCCGCGGCCCGGCGGGCGGCCAGGCCAGCGACCAGACGGCCCGGTGCCGTCGTCACCGGGGCCGAGCTGTCCTCACGCAGGCGGGTCAGGTCGGCGGCCACGTCCGGACGGGACACATCCAGGCCGCCGTCGGGCCCTCGGCACCAGCCCGCCTCGGTGACCGTGACCGTGATCGCCGCCACCCGGGGCGACGCGACACGGGCCAGCCAGCCGGCATGATCCGTCCCAGGGTGCACCTCCGACACGCTGGCGATGATCGCTGCGCTGTCGCGCCGAGGACCCCGCTGGAGGAGGGCGTAGAGGCCGTCTTGGGCGTGGAGCCTCCCGGCCAAGTCCGCGCCGCGTCCGGCGAAGGCGGCGTACCCCCAGGCGTCGGCGTCGCCTGCGTGCTCGGTGTACCAGGCCTGATGGGCGCGAAAGAAGTTGCCGAGCCCCAGATGCACCAGGCCGACCGGCGCCGCCGGTCGGCCGTCGCCGCCCGCCCGGGAAAGCCGCGGCGCTGGCACCGGCTGGTTGGCGGTCAAAGCTTGAAGACCCGGGTGGGCTGGCCGACGGCCAGGTTGGCGGCGATGGCGCCGGCCTCGGTCTCGTCGAGGCGGTGTTCGGCGACCAGCCTGGCCAGGTGGCCGGCGTCGAGCCGCCGGGCCATGTCGTGGCGGGCGGGGATGGAGCAGAACGCCCGGGTGTCGTCCACGAAACCAGACGTGCGGGTGAACCCGGCCGTCTCGGTCACGGCGGCTCGGAACCGGCCGATGGCGTCGGGGGCGTCGAGGAACCACCATGGCACGCCCACGAACACCGACGGGTAGAAACCGGCCAACGGGGCAAGCTCCCGGGACCAGACCGTCTCGTCGACCGTGAAGACGACCAGGTGGAAATCCGGATGGGTTCCGAAGCGTTCGAGCAGCGGGCGTAGCGCGTCGGTGAACTCGATCCGGATCGGTATGTCCGCGCCGACGTCGGTGCCGAAGCGGGTCGCGGTCGCCGAGTGGTGGTCGCGGCGAACTCCGCAGTGCAGCGACATGACCAGCCCGTCCTCGCAGGACATGCGGGCCATCTCGGACAGCATGTGACGGCGGAACGCGGTGGCTTCCGGCCCGGTCACCTCGCCGGCGAGCGCCGAGCGGTAGATGCGCGACGCCTCGCCATCGGAGAGGGGATCGGTGCGTGCGTCGGGGTGGCTGTGATCGGTTGAGGTGGCGCCATGTTCGACGAAGAAGCGGCGGCGGTTCTCCAGCGCCGCCAGGTACCCCGGGTAGTCGCCGGTGTCGACCTCGGCCACCTCCCCGAGCCGCCGGGTCGACGCCGCCCAGTCCGGGCGCTGCGGCTCGAGATAGCGGTCCGGTCGGAAGTTGGGGATCACCCGGCCGGACCACGACGGATCTGCCGCCAGTGCGGCGTGTGCCGCCAGGTCATCGCAGGGGTCGGCGGTCGTGGCGAGCACACTGATCCGGAACCGCTCGTAGAGAGCACGGGGCCGGAAGGCGTCGTCGGCCAGCCGCTCGGCGACCTGGTCGAAGATTGCGTCCGCGGTCTCGGCCGACGGGCGCAGCGCCACCTCGAAGATCCCGGCCAGCTCCGCCTCCAACCAGAAACGCACGGGCGTGCCGGCGAAGATGTCCCACCGCTCACACAGTCGCCGCCACGCCCCCCGAGCGGCCGCCTCGGGCAGCGGGCCCTGGCCGACGCCGAGCTCCTCGAGGGCCACTCCGTCGGCGTGTAGGAGCCGGGTCACGTAGTGATCCGGGGTCACGAACAGGCTGGCCGGATCGACAAACCGCTCGTTGTCCACCAACAGGCGGGGTTCGACATGGCCATGCGGGCAGACCAGCGGAAGCTCGGCCACCTGCTCGTATAGGCGCCTGGCGACGGCCCGATGATCGGGCTCAGCGGGAAGGAGCCGGTCGGGGTGCAGCCCGAGCAGGGAATTCGCCGGTCTCACCTCCCTATAGTGGTGCCGGGCGGGTGCCCTCGCAACCAGCGAGCACCGACGCTCCGGGAGGAGCCATGACCGACCGGCCGATCGGCACCGCTGTGGCCGCACCGCCCGCTGTTGTTGGTGGCCCGGACCGGGTGGTCGCCGACGAGGAGGTCGAGGCGTTCATCGCCGATCAGCTCGCCGCGGTGGACCTGGACGGTCGACGTGTCTGTGTCTTGGTGCCCGACGGGACGAGGACCTGCCCGTTGCCGCTGATGCTCGCCGCCATTGGGCGGGCGTTGCATGGCCGGGTGGCCCGGCTGAGCGTGCTCATCGCTCTCGGTACCCATGCCGCGATGACTGACGCCCATCTCGCGGCCCACCTGGGGCCCGCGCTCAGCGGGGCCGGCGAGCGCTCGTCCGACACGGACGTCATCCAGCACGCCTGGTGGGAACCTTCCACCTTCATCGAGGTCGGCACCATCGGGGCCGATCGGGTCGCCGAGCTGTCCGAAGGGCGACTGCGTCGGGACATCCCCATACGGATCAACCGGGCCGTGGTCGAGGCGGATCTGACCCTCATCGTCGGACCCGTGTTCCCTCACGAGGTAGTCGGCTTCTCCGGTGGCAACAAGTACCTCTTCCCCGGCGTGTCCGGGCGTGAGCTCATCGACGTCTCCCACTGGCTCGGCGCGCTGATCACCAGTTCCCGGATCATCGGCACGCTCGGCGAGACCCCCGTACGAGCCCTCATTGACGAGGCGGTGTCCATGGTCCCTGGGGACCGCCTCGCACTCTGTGTCGTCACCGCGTCAGCCCAGCGTCTCCACGCCGCCACCTTGGGCGAGCCTCGATCCGCCTGGCGGGCAGCCGCCGAGATCTCGGCCCGCACTCACATCCGCTACCTCGATGCCCCGGTCCGTCGCGTGCTGTCAGTCCTGCCGGAGAAATACGACGACATGTGGACCGGCGCCAAAGGCTTCTACAAGGTCGAACCGGTTGTCGCCGACGGCGGCCAGGTCGTGATCTACGCCCCCCACATCAGCGAGATCGCCACCACCCACCCCGCCATCGCCGAGATCGGCTACCACTGCCGCGACTACTTCGTCGAACAGTGGGACCGCTTCGAACGCTACGCCTGGGGCGATTTGGCGCACTCCACCCATCTACGCGGGGCCGGCACCTACGATCCCGCCACCGGCGAGCATCCCCGCGTCACCGTCACCCTCGCCACCGGTATCCCCGAAGATGTGGTGAGGGCCGTCAACCTCGACTACCTCGACCCAGCCGCAGTCGACCCGAAACAGTGGGCCTCCGACCCCGACACCCTGGTCGTGCCCGACGCCGGCGAGGACCTCTACCGGCTCACGTAGGACCGATCACGGCGTCCGAGATGGCTGGCTCCGCCCTCGATCCGGTCGTCCCCGAGCGGGACTGCCGGTGTCACCACTACGGCGTCGAGACAGAGGCGGCCTGTGGCGAGCGCCACTACAGGGCCGGATCATCTTGCCGTGTCGACCGGGCCACCCGGCGGCCGGCTCGCGTCCTCGACGCCGTCGGCCGCTCCGATGATCTCGGCGGGCTCGGCTATGCTGAGACCGATGCCGCGGGGTGCTCCCCGCCGGCGGCTGGCGGAACCGGTGCCAGCCAGGCCCACGAGACGTTCCATCGAGTCGGCCATCTCCCCCTCTGGACCGACTGGAGCTTCATGAGCACGTCTTCCCTCGCCGTCTCCCTCGCCGCACCCGTGCCTGCCGCGGCGCCCGTCCGCTTCGCGGACCTCGGCGTCCCCCGGGCGCTCGCTGCCGTCCTCGAGGAGCGTGGCATCGTCACCGCCTTCCCCGTCCAGGCCGCCACCCTGCCCGACTGCCTCGCCGGGCGCGACGTGTGCGGCAAGGCGCCCACGGGTGCCGGCAAGACCCTCGCCTTCGCGCTGGCGATCTTCTCGCGCCTGGCAGCGGCGCCCCGGTCGGGGCGGAAGGGCCGCAGGCAGCCGTCCTCTCTCGTCCTGGTCCCCACTCGCGAGCTCGCCGCCCAGATCGAAGAGGTCATGGTCCCCCTGGCCGCGGCTGTCGGTGCCCGCGTGGCCTCCGTCTACGGCGGCGTCGGGTACGGGAAGCAGGTGGCCGCCTTGCGCAGCGGTGTCGACGTGCTCGTCGCCTGCCCCGGGCGGCTCACCGATCTGGTCGAACGGGGCTCGGCCTCCCTGGCCCACGTGGACATGGTGGTGATCGACGAGGCCGACCGGATGGCCGACATGGGCTTCCTTCCCGTGGTGCGCCGCCTGGTCGACCAGACGAGCGCCTCCCGACAGACGCTCCTCTTCTCGGCCACGCTGGACGGTCCGGTCGACAAGCTCGTCCGCGACTATCAGCGCGACCCGGCACGCCACGACGTCGTCCCGACCGACTCCGACCAGGGGGACGTCGCCCACCACTTCTGGCGGGTCGAGTCCCACGACCGGGTCGCCGTGACGACCGAGGTGGTCACGGCGCGGGGTCCGGCCGTGGTCTTCTGCCGCACCAAGCGCGGCGCCGACCGCCTGTCGG
>JAJZJT010000126.1 GCA_021809995.1 Actinomycetes bacterium | reverse complement strand
GCAGCTTGCTCAGTACGCTCTTGACGCGCACGCCGTTCTCCCTCCTCGTTTCAAGCCTTCAACAGCCAGAAACCGTAGAGGGGGGCGGCGTTGCGCCGCGGATGGGGGGCGGTCAGGCCCGGTCAGGTACCCACGACTGCGTCACAAGACCCGGAATGTTGATCGACCCTGGGGAGTTCGCGAGATCGCCGTCACAATCGGGCTGATCTCGCTGCGGGTGCCGGGACCGAGCCGACAGGGCGGACGGAAACCCGCAGGTTGAAATCACCCTGGTGCAATTCAAGCTGTGCGAAGACTTCCTGACATCTGGGGACGGGTCTGCATGCCGGCCTGACATCTGGGCCGACTATTAAGGGCAACGTCACTATGCTTGAAATGTGCAGGTTGAGCGGTTTCACGCCTCCCCGGTCGGCCACCTGGTGCCAGTCCGCGGCCACGACGCCCGGCTGGGTCGGGACTTCGATCACGTAGCCTTCGTCCCCGATCCTCTTCCCGCCCGCCCTCCCGACCTCAGCGCCCGCACCTACCGGCTTCTGAGCGAAGCGGACCGGGCACTGGGCGGCCTCGAAGCAAAGACCGGCCTGCTTCCCAACCCGAGACTGCTCGTGCGGCCAGCGCTCTCCAACGAGGCAGTTGCCACGTCAGCCCTCGAAGGTACCTACGCCCCTCTGTCAGACGTTCTCGAGGCTGACTACCTCACGCCGGCCCGCTCGTCGAGCGAGGTGCGCGAGGTGCGCAACTACGTCAGCGCCGCCACCCGAGGCCTGGAGCTGATCGCCACCCGACCCATCTGCATATCCGTGCTCGGCGAGCTCCAACAGATCCTCGTCCACGGCACGAGAGGCGACAGCTACGACTCGGGGCGGCTCCGCGAGCGCCAGGTCTGCATCGGCGATGAAGGCCTCGGCATCGAGGACTCACGGTTCGTGCCGCCTCCGCCGGGAGACACCCTCGTCCGAGGGATGGACGACTGGGAGAAGTGGATCAATGCGAACATCGAGATGCCGCTGCTCATCAAGGCTGCCCTCGCCCACTACCAGTTCGAGACCTTGCACCCCTTCAGCGACGGCAATGGACGCCTGGGGCGGCTCGTGACCACCCTCCAGCTCATGGAGGCAGGGGCACTGACCTACCCCATCCTGAACCTCTCGACGTGGCTGGAGCCTCGGCGGACCCAGTACGTGGACCACCTGCTGAACGTGTCCGCCACCGGCGACTTCGACCCGTGGGTAGCGTTCTTCGCCGAGGCCGTGAGCGCCCGCGCCGAAGCGGCCTCCGCCGCGATCTCCAAGCTCCTCGCCGTCCGGCAATCGATCATCGACCAGCTCCACGATGCTGGGATGCGAGGCTCGGTGGTCACCCTGGCCGAGAACCTGATCGGCTACCCCGTCCTAGACGTGCCGCAGGCACGAGACTTGCTCGACGTGTCATACCAGTCGGCTAACACCGCCGTCGCGAGGCTGGTCGAGCTCGGGATACTCCGCCAGGTTTCCCGCGGCAATTACGGACGCGTCTTCCGCTGCGACCGGGTCTTCGACGTGATTGCGACGGCCTGAGGTTCGCGCCGGCCGTGCTGTCGCCTGCGCGGCACCGAGCAGAGGAGGGACAGGTGAATCCGGCCTACCCAGTCGAGGACGGGGAGTGCGAGTGGGCACCCGAATGTTGCGGTCTGAGCGAGTTGCAGCTCGCGGAGGAACGATTCGAGCGCGTCGCTGTGAACGGCCCCGGGGTTCGGTGACCGCCTCCCTCCTTGAGCGGATGCAGCCGATCGTCCACAGCCGGGTGGTACGCCGCCGCCGTCCCCATCGCGTGAATATCGCGCGTCCGTCTGGGTCTGGTCCTGTTCGCTGGCACCCGTCCACTGTCAGCCGCCACGATCATGGGACCACTTGACGGCAGTTTCCGCCACCGTCATGGGACCACCCTTCCGCCAGCCATGGGACCACCCCTGAGATCCACCACTGCCGGCCGTGACCAGTTCTTGCTGGGCCACCGAACAGCACGGGCCTGGGAGGAGGTCGGCTCGCGTCCGAGCAGGGCGAGTGGCTTCGCCGCTTCCCCCGGCACTCGGAGCGGTCCGAGGACACCAGCGGCCGTGGCCTCCCCGTGCACGCCGCAGCCTGCCCGCGCGCGGGCCTTCTGCCAGCTCCTGGTCCCCGAGCTCGAGACGAGCCCCACCGACGACCTCCGCCTCGTCCTCCTCACGAAGGGCATCGTCGAGCACTCGGCTCCTGATCCTGCCTCCGGCGCGACGACGAGCAGGAGCCAGTCCCGCTCCCGGCGATGATCCGCCCTGGGCTTCTCGGAGGCTCGGGAGTGCCCCGGGCTGCGCCGAGCCCGATTGCTGGAACCAGGCCGCTGCGGTCGCGCCGTGGTGAAGCTCGAGCTCCACCGGCGTCCTCCGGCCAAGCGACGAGCGGCTCCCGCTACACCTCGAAGAGCCCTCGGATGTCCTCGGCCGTGAGCGACCCCGAGGTGGCCGCTCCCCCGTCGACGACACGGGCGAACAGCTCGCGCTTCTTCTCCTGCCGTGCCACCACCTTCTCCTCGATCGTGCCAACCGCCACCAGGCGGTAGATCACGACCGGCTTGTCCTGTCCGATCCGGTGCACCCGGTCCACGGCCTGGGACTCCACGGCCGGGTTCCACCACGGGTCGAGGAGGTACACGTAGTCCGCCGCCGTCAGGTTCAGCCCCACCCCTCCTGCCTTCAGGCTGATGCAGAAGGCCGTCGCGTCCCCCTCGGTGAACTCGGCGATGCGGCGCTGCCGGTCGCGCGTGCGCCCGTCGAGGTAGCAGGTGGCGATGCCCTCGGACTCGAGCCGGCGGCGCACACCGGAGAGGAACCGGGTGAACTGGCTGAACACGAGCGCCCGGTGCCCTTCGGCTCGCACCTCGTGGAGCTGCTCGACCAGCACGTCGACCTTGGAGGGGCGGACCCTGCCCGCGTGGGCCTCGTCGACGAGCGACGCGTCGAGGCTCAACTGCCGGAGGAGCGTGAGCGACGCCAGGATGGCGATGCGGTTGCGCTGCAGGTCGTCCACCAGCCGGAGCACCCGCTGGCGCTCCCGGGCGAGGTGTCGGTCGTACACGCGGCGGTGGGCGGCGTTGAGCTCGACGGCGAGGACGTGCTCGGTCTTCGGGGGCAGGTCGAGCGCAACCTGCTCCTTGGTGCGCCGGAGGAGCACGGGGCGCACCCGGCGCCGCAGCGTGTCGAGCCGTCCAGAGTCCGTCCCGCTTTCGATCGGTCGCCGGTAGGTGTCGGTGAAGCGCTTCGGGTTCGGGAAGAGCCCCGGTGCGGCGATCGACAGCATCGACCACAGGTCCATCAGCGAGTTCTCGAGCGGGGTGCCGGTGACGGCGAGCTTGAACGGCACGGGGAGGGCGCGGACGGCCTGGTAGGTCTTCGCCTCGTGGTTCTTGACGAACTGGGCCTCGTCGGCCACGAGCCCCGCCCACCCGACCGCCGCGTAGGCCTCGGCGTCGAGGCGCACCAGCGCGTACGACGTGATGACGACGTCCGCTCCCGAGGCAGTCATCGCAAGCGGGACCCCGCTGCGCCGCTCGGTCTCGCGCACCACGACCACGCGCAGCTCCGGGCAGAACGTCGCCGCCTGGACAGCCCAGCCCGACACCACGCTCGCCGGCGCCACGATCAACAACGGGCCCGACGTGCCGCCGAGCGTCCCGCCCTCTTTCGCCCGAGCGGCCATGGCCAACACCTGGACGGTCTTGCCGAGACCCATGTCGTCGGCCAGGATCCCGCCCAGCTGCAGGTCCCACAACAGGCTCAGCCACTGGTACCCGTCGAGCTGGTAGGGACGCAGGGTGCCGCGGAACCCGGTCGGCGGCGCGGGCCGGGGCAGCTCCGTGAACGAGCGCAGGGCCCCGGCGCTCCTCGCCCAGCGGTCGCACTGCCGGGCCACGACGCCGAGCGAGACGAGCTCGTCCCACCAGCCCGCCTGCACCGGGGCCAGCCGCAGGCGGTCGACCGGCCGGTCCTCGAGCTGCCGGGCCTCGTCGATGAGCTCGCGCAGGTGCTCGAGCTCGGGGCGGTCGAGGTGGAACCAGGTGCCGGACTCGAGGAGCATGGCGTCGTCGCCCCGGGCGAGGGCGGTGAACAGCGGCACGAACGGGACGTCCTGTCCGTCGACGGACACGGTGATGCGCAGGTCGAACCAGTCCGGGTCGTCGCTGTCGTCGGCGGCAGCGGTGATCGTCGGAGCCTCGGACGCCTCTCGGTAGCGGCCCGGCTCCCCCGAGACGACGAGCTCGACGTCGTCGTCGCGGGCGAGGACGGGCAGGACGTCCCGCACGAAACGGGCCGTGGCCATCCCGTTGAGCTCGAAGGGTGCCCCCGGCCGGACGCCGGGGTCCGCCGCCCGCAAGAGCGTGGCGACCGGGGCAAACCGGCGCGCCTCGGCGTCGCGGTCACGGGCCGGCACGGCGATCGCTTCGTCCGGGTCGAAGGCGACCTCGTCGTCGCCGACCCGGTAGCGGAACGTCGCGTGCACCCTGGTGCGGTGGCCGGGATCGAACGCCACCTCGACCACGAGCCGGGGTGGCGAGAGGTCGGGCAGCGTCACGCTCCCGTCGGACGAGACCACGTCGGACCGCCGCCGCAGCGCGGGATAGTAGGTGGTGAAGAAATGCGGCGCGTCGGCCGCCGGGACCGACACGGGGCCGTGCTCGAGGAGCCGGTGGAGCGGCACGTCGAGCGTCGCCGACAGGGGCGCGAGCACCAGGCCTCCATCGGTGACGACGGCCACCCCGTGAGCCGGCGTGCCCACCAGGTGACCGACGCCGTCGGGGGTCGCGTCCCCCTCCCCCGTGCGCACGTCGCCGACGAGCTCGATGCCGTCGCCGAGCGCGGACCGGCGCACGTCGACCCGGGCCCTCCACGGGTTCCGGACCAGGTCCACGGCCGGCCGGTTCCGCGGTCCGGTGAGCGTGACCCCGGCATCCTCGGCCGATGCCAGGAGGCGCCAGGCCGAGGGGCCGAGCTCGTCCAGGTGGACGCGGGTGTCCGAGTAGGAGTACGCGGCGTAGTGACCGGACCCGCTCCGTGCGCGATAAGTGGCAAGCAGCTCGAGCAACGCCTCGCGCTGGGCGTCGGCGTAGGTGGGCTTCCACGTGCGCACCTCGACCGTCCGCCACGACACGCCGGTCTTGACCCAGGAGTCGCGCCCGGGGACCACCGGGCGGACCCGGATCCGGGGCACCGGCGACGTCCTGGTCGTGATCGGCTCGAGCAACAGGCCCAGCGGGGTCGGCTCCTCGTCGGCGTCGGTGCCGGCGTCCAAGTAGGCCGACAGAAGGTGCTCCCACGGTCGGTGCAGGCGAGCGGCGTTCGGGGCGGCCCGGCCGAGCCCGCCGGCCGGGCCGCCCCCGTCGCGCAAGGTCAGGAGCAGCGCCACGACGTGCTTGCACGAACCCCCGATCGGGCACGAGCACTCGGAGCTCCCGACGGGCGAGCGACGCGAAGGGGCCGGGCGCTCGACGACGGTGAAGTAGGGCGACCGCGCCGTGCCGTCGACGAGCCCGGTGACCTCGCTGCCGTCCTCGGCGACGTCCGCCTGGTGCACCAGCCCGCGGCGCGCGTAGTCGGCGCCGCGCTCGAAGGTCGCCCGCCCGAACACCAGCCGGAGCGCGCCGTCGGTGAGCGCGTCCACCCAGGCCGGTGGGACGGGGCTCGGGTTCGCGGTCGTCACCACGACGCCGTCACCTCGCCGGGTGGTGATCGGTGGTCAGCTCGTGCACGTCGGCAGCATATGGGCCGGGCGTGACACCCCCCGGTCTACCGGAACGTGGCAACGACCGGCAGGTGCTTCACCCCACCGACGAAGTTGGCCTGGGCGTGCTCGGGCTCCCCGTCGAGGGCGATCTCGTCGACGGCGGCGAGCAGCTTGGGCAGGATGGTGCGGATCTCGCGACGGGCGAACGTCGAGCCGAGGCAGAAGTGCTCTCCGCCGCCGAAGGCGAGCGTCCGGTTGGCGTTCGACCGCGTCACATCGAAGCGCATGGGGTCGGAGAACACCCGTTCGTCGCGGTTCGCCGACGGGTACGACAGCAGTAGGCGGTCGCCTGCGGGGACCTCGACGCCGGAGAGGACAGCCGGCTCGGTCAGGTACCGGAGGAAGTGGCGCACCGGTGAGGTCCAGCGGATCATCTCCTCGGTCGCGTTGGCGACGAGCCCGGGGTCCTGCTGGAGGAGACGGACCTGCTCGGGGCGGCGCAGCAGGGCCTCGAGCCCGCCGGAGAGCGCGAACGACGTGGTGTCGTGGCCGGCGGTCGCCACGATGGTGAAGTACCAGAGCGTGGCGTCGCGGTCCATCGGGCACCCGCCTACCGTGCCGTTGGCGATGACCGTGGCCAGGTCGTCGGCCGGGTGGGCACGGCGATCGGCGGCGAGCTGGTTGAAGTACTCCTCGAATTCGGCGATCGTGCCGGTGAGGAGGGCGAAGGGGTCGCTCAGGTCACCGAGGTACTCGGGGTCCGCCGCGCCGAAGATCCCCTGGGTCAGGCGGAGCATCGTCGCCTCGTCCTCCTCGGGCACGCCGAAGATGCTCATGATGACCCGCAGCGTGTAGGGGACGGCGATGTCCTGGGCGAAGTCGCAGCGCCCGCCCAGGTCGCGGAACTTGGCCACGAACTGCTCCGCGATGGCGTCGATGGCGGCCTGGCGCTGGGACACGGCGCGGGGCCGGAACCAGGCGTTGGCGAGCCCCCGGTGCTGGCGGTGCTCCTCCCCGTCCATGTGGATGAGGGTCTTCGGCTCGATCCCCATGCCCGTCAGCATCTCGAGCTGGACGTCCGGCCCGAGCACGGAGTTGCGCGTGTTGAGGAAGCGCTCGTTGTGGCGTGAGACGTCGAAGACGTCCTCGTAGCGGGTGACTGCCCAGAAGGGCGTGTAGCCCTCCGCCTCCACCCGGAGCACCGGGGCGTTGTCGCGTAGGTCCGCGGCCACGGCGTGCCACCCCTCCTGGTCGGTGTACGCAGCCGGGTCGAGGAAGATCAGGCCCCGCTGGTCGTTGCAGGCGATGGACGTCATGGTCATGGCATACCGACCTCCGGCGGTCGCAGAGGCGGAGCGTCACCCCGACGCAGGCCGCGCCCGCAGTCGAGGCCGACCGTAGCCGACGACGGACCCGGCCATCCGGGCAGGGGCCGAACCCGCCGCCGGCGAGCGTGCCCCCGGCACCGCGTCGTCGGAGCGCTGGGCGTGGACCACACCGGGAGCCGTCAGGTGCCACGACCGGGGAATCGTGGCCGGGCCACCGTGGTCGGGAACCGGCGCGGGCGCCAGCGCCCAGGCCGTTGCGACACCGGGTTCGTGCAACGCGGCATGTCGGCTGTCCGCAGCCGATCGGCGAGCCGGTCCCGCTCAGAACGTCGGCCAGCCGGGCGGCAGCTGCCCCGTCGGCGGGTTGTTCTGCATCTTCCCGGGCGGGGCGCCCAGCGAGGCGAGCAGCTGGGAGAAGTTGGCCCCGAACGCGGTCGAGTTGGCTCCCGAGAACTGCCCCGCCTGACGGGCCATCGACACCCCGTCCCCCGAGGAGTTCGCCCAGCCGGTCTCGATGCCGTCGGGCCCCTCGTACATGGTGCCGAGCGTCGTGCCGGCGGTGACGTGCTCACCCACCGACACCGCCGGGAGGATGTCCTCGGCGGCGTAGACGACGAGGCCTGCCGCGGGCCCGTCCGACAACCGGTAGGCGATGAAGGTCCCACCCGGCCAGCCACTGTTGCTCGTGCTGAGGACCGTCCCGTCGCCCAAGGCGACGATCGGGCCATAACCGCTGTAGTCGACACCCTGGTCGATGCGCTCGGGCCACAGGGCTCGCACCGACGCGAGCGGGTTCGTGTAGCTGCCGGGAGCAGGATGGACGGCGACCGCGACGGGCTGGCTCGGCCCGACAGGCGCACCCCCTGCGGGGAACGCACCGGCAGCAGCGCTCTGCTGGGCGGCGGCAGCAGCGGCACTGGCAGCGGCTGCGGCGGCCGCTCGAGCCGCGGCTGCGGCTGCGGCCTGCTTGGCCGCCAACGCCTGCTCGGCGGCGAGCTGCTGCGCCTGCTCCTGTTGGGCGATCGACGCCAGCAGAGAT
>JAJZJT010000125.1 GCA_021809995.1 Actinomycetes bacterium | reverse complement strand
CACGTGCTCGTGGGCGTTACGGGCGAAGGGGCACCGGTAGTCCCAGGTGACGGCGAAGGGCGGGAGCGAGGGCATGCGCGCGAGAACGCCCGCACGCCACGTTTCATTCCTATCGAGCGTGCAGGCGGAGCCGCCTGCGTCAGCGGAGCCGCCGCCCGAGGAGCCCGAGCCCGGCGCCGATGACGGCGCCGCCGGCGACGTCGGAGGCATGGTGGGCTTCGAGGTGCACGCGGCTGGCGGCGACCAGACCGGCTGTCGCGAGGAGCAGCCCGGAACCGACCGGTCGGTCGCGTTCGGCGAGCACGGTTGCCGCGCAGAAGGCGGCGAGGGTGTGCCCGCTCGGGAAGCTGCTCGTCCGTGGTGCCCGGAGCGGGATCACGTTGTCAGCCGTCGTCCTCGTCGTGGCCTCGGGCCGAGGACGCCGTACGACGCCCTTGATGGCGGCGTTGACCGTGGAGGAGGCCACGCCGGCCACGGCGAGGGCCCGAAGGGCGTCGACGCGCGCCTCGCGCGTGTCGGCCCGCCAGAGGCGCCGGGCGGTGACGAGTGCCCACACGAGGCCGTGGTCACCCAGCCCGGAGACCAGCCGAGCGGCCGACTCGACGCCCGGGCGCCCTCGCAGCGGCTCGAACCACCGGTCGACGGCGGCGTCGAAGCGCATGAGGACGGCCGCTGGCACGCGCTGGCGCTTCGCCCGGGACCATGCGGCGACCGACGGATGGGCGGTGGAGCCGATCGGGCTCACGCCGCACCGGCCTCGGCGCGGCGGGAACCGAGGGCGACCGCGGCCAGGGAGGGATCACCGCCGTGGGCCGGGCAGTATGTGCGGAACTGGCACGAGCCGCACAGGCCCGAGGGTCGGGGGCGGAAGTCGCCCGTTCGACAGGCCCGGTTCACGGCGTCCCACACGGCGCGGGTACGCCGCTCGTGTGCCCGGAGCACGGGCTCGGTGGGACGACTGACGATCACCGTCGGCTCGCGCAGGTGCAGCAGGCGGACCTCGCTCGGTCGCTCACCGAGCACCACCTCGCACAGGAGGGCGTAGAGGTGCACCCCGGCCAGGCGGGCTCGTTCGAAGGCAGGGGCTGGGGCGCGGCCCGTCTTGTAGTCGACGACCACCAGGCTGCCGTCCTCGGCGCGGTCGAGGCGGTCGAGGATGCCGCGCACCCGGACGCCGCCGATCGTGGCCTCGAGGAGCAGCTCGACGCCGACGACGTCGAGCATGTCGGGGTCCTCGAGCCGGCGAGCGTTCGCCACCAGCCGTCGAGCGTCGTCGACGAAGGCGGCGTGGGCACCGGGGTCGAGCCCGAGCTCGTCGAAGGCGCCGTTCGCACGGAGCTCGTCGACAGCCCGGTCGACCTCGGCGAGCGCGGTCGCCGACGAACGCTCGCCAGGCGGGTGGTCCCATACGAGGCGCTCGAGGGCAGTGTGGACGAGGGTGCCCTTCAGGGTCCAGGGCGTAGCGGCCTCGGGGAGGCGCTCGACCGCGGTGAACCGGAAGGACAAGGCACAGGCGCCGAACGCCGCCACCTTCGAGGGGGACAGGGTCCGAGGCGGCTCGAAGGGCATGCGACCAGGTTAGGACGTTGGCGTGACGGGGACAGGGCCGGTCGGGACGGCCGGCGCGAGCAGGCGCTCGACCACCAGCCCGGCTACCGCGGCCGGCGCTTCCAGCGGACCGAAGTGGCCGAGGCCGGGGACCACGTCGACGGTGGCGTGGGCGAGACGACCTGCGTCGGCGGCCAGGGCGTCGATCCCGAAGGCGTCGGTCTCGGCGCCGCAGGCGAGGGCGACGGGGCAAGCGACGCGGTCGAGGTGCACGAATGCCGCGTGCGAGCGCCCGTGGGCGTAGACGGCTGACTCGTCCTCGCGTCGGCACCGCAGCCGGACCGACGTGCCGTCGCCCCCCTCCTCTACGGGGACGATCTCGAAGCCGCACGCCACGTACCGCTGCAGCACCGCTTGGTCGAGGGTGGAGAAGGGCGGCTTGCTCGCGAAGTTCGCATAGGCGTGCGCAGCCGACGGGAACGTCTCGCGTCGGCGCAACGCGCCCTCGGCCAGCGGGTTCCCGACGCTGATGGGCGGCTCGGGCGGGCCGGCGAAGACCACCGGCTCGAAGCAGAACAGGCCGGCGAAGGTTCCCGGGCGCGCCACTTCGGCGAGCAGGAGGGACGCCCCGCCGCAGGAGTGGCCGAACCCGAAGGGGTGGTCGAGGCCGAGCCGGTCGACGGCGGCGAGGACGTCCTCGCCGAAGCGCTCCCAGCGGTGGTCGTCGGGCGATCGGCCGGAGCGGCCGTGGAAGCGGAGGTCGAGGGCCGTGCAGTGGAACGTCGGAGCCAGCGCCGCTGCGAGCGGCTCGAGGACGGCGGCGCAGAACCCCGTGGCGTGGACGAGGAGCAGGTCGGGTCCCCTCCCTCCAAGGTCGTAGGTGGCGATCGACGTCCCGTCCGCGCTCGTGCAGGTGACCGGCTCCATGACGGTCGACGCTACTGGGCAGGAACGGGCATGCTCCAACGCCGCCGGGGCCGGCCGGAGCAGCCGGGGTCCGAGGGGCATGGCCTGGGCGACCGAGGTCGTCACGGAGGGACGGATTTCGGCTAGACACCTGGGCTGTGACCCACGCGATCGAGACCTTCGGGCAGCACTGGGGCTACCTCGCCATCTTCGTCGTCACGATGATCTCGGCCATGGGCCCGCCCATCGGCGCCGAAGCGTCGGTCATCTACGGCGGCGTGCTGGCGAGCGGCCAGGTCCACGTATCGGGCGCCCACTCGCTCACCGTCCCCGCCGTCATCGGCGTCGCCGTCGTGGGTGAGCTCGTCGGGTCCTACCTCGGCTACGGCATCGGCTACCTGGGTGGTCGCCCGCTCGTCGACCGGGTGGGGAAGTACGTCCTGCTCACGCATCGGGACCTCGACAAGGCAGAGGCGTGGTTCGCCCGCCGCGGCGAGCCGGCCGTGCTCGTCGTCCGGCTCATTCCCCTCCTCCGGTCGTTCATCTCGATCGCCGCTGGCCTCGGCGAGATGGCGATGGCCAAGTTCACCGTGTTCACGATCATCGGCAGCGCCATCTTCGTGTCGATGCTCGCCGCCACGGGCTACTCACTGGGCTCGAGCTACGAGCACATCGTGAAGGACTTCAGCTTCGCCGGCTACGTAGCCGCCGCCCTCTTCGTCATCGTCGTGGTGCTGCTCTTCGCCCACCGGCTCCGGGCCATGCGCGTCGAGCGCGAGCTGGAGGTCTGACACCGGCCATGCGTCGCCGAGGCCCGGCTCGACCGAGCGCGTCCACTGGACGCAGGACATCGGAAGCGGGACGCGCCGCAGGTTCCGGGGCTGCGCGAAGCGCCGCTCGGGCGGCCGCCGACCACGTCCGTCGTGCAACCGAGTGGAACGGGGTGCGGACGGGCGACCCCGTGGTGGTGCTCGGGCTGTCGGGGCGGGGTGCGACCTGGTCGTTCGTCGCCCACGTGGTCCACGTGCGCAGCGGCGCGGCCCACGTCGAGGTGGTCGGCGGGCGCCCCGGTGACCGGACCGTCCGGGCTGTCGACCCCAGTCGCGTCCACCCGCCGGCAGCGGGTCGCCGGGGCGGACCGGGTGCGCCGTCCCTCGCCGTGGCGCCCCGGCTGCCACTCGGTTGAACCAGGGCCGGGCCGGAGCTGAACCGGGGCCGGGCCGGAGGCCGGCCTGCCCGGGCTACCCTGGTCCCGTGCCTCGTTCCCACCGGGTCGTCCGCGTCCAAGGCGGCCGGCTGGTCAACGCCGAGCCCCGTGCCGAGGTCGAGCGCACGCTCGATGTCGCGTCGGCCGAGGGCTTCGACGTCGTGACGTCGTTCGTCGTGGACGAGAACGTCTACCTGGTCCTCGGCCGCGACGCCTGACGCCGCTCGCTGCGGGCGAGGGGACCGGTTCGGCGGTCAGCCGGCGTCGGCGGGCTTCGGAGTGTGCTCGAGCTCGTCCACCAGCTCGGCCACCGAGGCGACCACTCGTGACGGCCGGTACGGGAAGCGTTCGACTGCGTCCGCGGTCGTCATCCCCGACAGCACGAGGATGGTCTCGAGGCCCGCCTCGATGCCGGCCACGACGTCGGTGTCCATGCGGTCCCCGACCATGACGGTCGTCTCCGAGTGGGCTCCGAGGGTGTTCAGCCCCTCGCGGACCATCAGGGGGTTCGGCTTGCCGACGAAGTACGGGTCGACGCCGGTGGCCCGGGTGACGAGGGCGGCGACCGACCCGCAGGCCGGCAGGAGGCCGAGGGCCGAGGGCCCGGTCGGGTCGGGGTTGGTGGCGATGAAGCGCGAACCGGCGCCGATGAGCCGGATGGCGGTCGTGATGGCCGAGAAGCTGTAGCTGCGGGTCTCGCCGAGGACGACGTAGTCGGGCTGCCGGTCGGTCAGGACGTAGCCGATGTCGTGCAGCGCGGTCGTGAGGCCCGCCTCCCCGATGACGTAGGCCGTGCCGTGGGGGCGCTGGCTGTCGAGGAAGCGGGCGGTGGCGAGCGCCGAGGTCCACAGCGACGACTCGGGGATGCGCAGCCCCGCCGCGGCGAGGCGGGCAGCGAGGTCGCGTGGCGTGTACATCGAATTGTTGGTGAGCACGAGGAAGCGCCGTCCCGAGGCGATGAGCGTGTCGACGAACCGGTCGGCTCCCGGCACCCGCTCTCCCTCGTGGACGAGCACGCCGTCCATGTCGCAGAGCCAGCAGGTCGGGGTGTCTCGTCCGCTCATGGGCCCAGTATGGGGGACGCGCACCCCCGACGGGTGCGCTCACGCGCCCAGGTGGGCGTCGATGACGACCACCTGGTCGCGACCGCGACGCTTTGCCTGGTAGAGCGCCTGGTCTGCCCGGTCGACCACGCTCGTCACGCTCTCGGAGCCGTCCCACTGGGTGATGCCGGCCGACAGCGTCACCACTCCGTCGGCCAGCTCGCCGGTGGACACCCGGATGGCGTCCACGAGAGGGACGGCGTTGCGTAGGTCGGTGTCGGGAAAGACGAGGCAGAACTCCTCGCCGCCGTAGCGGGCGACGAGGTCCTGGCGTCGGAGCTTCGACACCATGAGGGCGGCGACGGCCCGGAGCACCGTGTCGCCGGCGAGGTGACCATGACGGTCGTTGTACCGCTTGAACCGGTCGAGGTCGACCATGGCAACCGAGACGGGGAGGCCCGAGCGACTGGCTCGGGCGATGTCGCCGCTCAGGCGCTCGACGAGGCTCCGACGGTTGGCGAGGCCGGTCAGGGGATCGGTCATGCTCTCGAGGCGCAGGTTGGCGACGAAGGCGGCGCGGCTCGAGACGCGGAGGAACGCGGCTCCGACGAACTCGGCCGCCTCCTCGGGCAGGAGGCCCGTCGCCTCGGACGTCGCCGTGCGCTCGAGAGCGAGCACCAGCGGTCCGCGCTCGGTGTAGCCGATCGGGATGGCGTACACCTCGGGGTCGACCACGATGGCGTCCGCCGCGAACGCGCGCTCGACGGCGTCGGAGCGGGCGAGCCGGGTCCCGCCGGCGTCGTTGCGTCGGCGTGACGGCCCCGCGGGAGGCGGCCATGTGGCGACCGGCTCGGTCTGCTCCGACTCGGCGTCGCGAAGCGCCACGACGACCTGGGAGCACGGGAGCACGCCGGGGACCAGCGGGAGCCCCACGGAGAACCCCTCCTCGAGCGTTCGGGCGGCGCCGAGGGCCTCGGAGAGCGCCGCCATGCCGTCGCGGGTGGTTGCCATCCCGGAGAACGACCGGACGGTGCGGGCCACGAGGACGCCCACGATGGCGATGGTGGTGGCGTAGACGACGTCGGTGACGACGAGGGGACCGCCGCGCAGCCCTTCCGCCCACGATGTCCAGACGACCGACCCGGTGGCGAGGACACCGATGGCGAGGCGCATCCGCTGGTCGCCGATTGCGCCGACCATGACGACGACGACCAGGACGATCGGACGGTAGAGCCCGTAGCGCGTGCCCGAGGCGAGCTCGGCGAAGGAGAGGGCGAGCAGGGCACAGCAGATGACGACGAAGGCGACGTTGGCCTGCGACCGGACGTCCAGCTCGCCGCCTCGCCGCACGGCGAGGGTGGCGAGGTACACGAGCGAGACGGCCAGGCTCGCCACGCCGGCGACGAGGTAGTCCCACGCGAACGGCTCGCGGTGCACGAAGACGAGGGTGACGAGCACGGGGACCGCCGCGCTGTCGGCGATGAACCCCGAGAGCACCGCGTTGCGCACCTGCTGGCGCGTCGGCTTGCTGAGCTCGTACTTCACCGGTCACGTATCGACCGTCCGCGTCGTTGCCTTGACCACGCGGCGGTGCCGTGCGCCCGCTGGGCTGGGCCGATCGACCAAGGCGCTCAGTCGTAGCAGCGCAGCTCGACGAGGTTGCCGTCGGGATCGCTCACGTACACAGACGTGCCATCGCCACGTGCACCGAACCGCCGAGCCGGGCCTTCGACGATCTCGAAGGCGTCCGAGGCCACCACTGCCTCGACGTCCGCCCGCGACACCACGAGGCAGAGATGGTCGAGGTTCTCGCCGGTGCGCGGGCGTGGGACGAGGTCGATCAGCGTCGCGCTGTCGACCCGCGCAGAGGGGAAAGGCACCTCGCCTCGGCGCCACGCGTCGACACGCACGGGCTCGAGGCCGAGGGCGCCGCAGTAGAAGCGCAGCGCCCGTTCGCCGTCGGCGACGCGCAGGACCACGTGGTCGATCCCGAGGACCTCCATGGCCGCATGCTATGGGCCGCGGTGCCCGCGCCAGGCCAGCAGGACAGGCGCGACGGCCCCCGGCGCAGCTCGCTGCCGCGCCGGGGGGTGACGGGACGCTCAGGCGACCCGGCGCAGCTCGCTGCCGCGCTCGAGCTCCTCGGCTTGGTCGTCGAACTTGCGGTGCAGGCCGCTGAAGAAGCTCACGATGGCATGCACGACGAGCGCCGTGCCGCCCAGCGCGAGCCCGGTGAGGGTGACCCCGACCCAGTCGTAGCGCAGACCGCCGACGGCCCACGAGGTCCACATGTTGAGGTTGGCCAGCCAGGCGAGGCCCACGCCCCACCCGACCGCTACGACCGCACGCCCTTCACGCAGCCTCCGGTAGGCGCGCTCGCCGAACATGGTGAGCCCCATGACGCCGAGGGCGAAGAACAGGAACAGCCCGAAGAAGTGCATCTGCATCCTCCTTTCGACGGCTTCCGATCCGCGGACGTTGCCACACGTCCGTGCCCTGTACGAACAGTCGCCTGCGGTCGCCTATTCCGGTCGCGGGCTGGCCCGAGCCGTCAGCGGTCGCCCGGGCGGGGTGGTGGCGGCCCGGCGCGTGCCGCCGGCTGACCGGGTCCTCAACCCGTCGGAGCGGTGCCGACCCCTCGCGTGTAGCGCCCTGCCTCGAGGTCCTCGAGCAGGGTCGGCCCGGTCGGCGCCCAGTCGAGCAGCTCGCGAGTGATCGTCGACGACGCGGGGGAGTCGAGCCCGGCGAAGTGGCCGAGGAACCCGAAGTGCGCGAGGGCGTCCCCCGGCGCCACCGAGGCCGCAGGTACCCCGACCTGGCGCCCGATGGCGGCCGCCAGGTCGCGGAAGACGACACCCTCTTCGCCGGCGGCGTGGAGCACCGAGCCCGGAGGTGCCGACTCAGCGGCCAGCCGGACCAGGCGGGCGGCGTCGGAGACGTGCACCGCCGGCCACCGGTTGGAGCCGTCACCCACGTACCCGGAGACACCCCGCTGCCGGGCGACGTCCACGAACGTGGCCACGAACCCCTCGTCGCCGTCGCCGTGCACCGTCGGGGCGAAGCGGACCACCGAGGAGCGGACGCCAATGCCCGCCAGCGACAGCGCGTACAGCGCCGTGGCGAGCCGTCGGGCGGCCGGGTTCTGCCTGACCTCGGAGGTCGGGACGAGGCCGTCGTCTTCGGTCGCGACGCGCCCGCGCACCAGGCCGATCATGCCAGAGGCCAGTACCAGCGGTCGGTCGGAGCCGGCCAGGGCGGCACCCATGGCCTCCACGGCCCGGCGGTCGGCGGTGGCCGCGGCAGCGAAGTCCCCGGCTGCGAACGCGACCTCGTGCTGGAAGGCGAGGTGGACGACGCCGTCGGACGCCGCGGCGGCTTCGGCGAGGCCGGCCCGGTCGGCGAGGTCGCCGCGGTGCGCCGTAGCC
>JAJZJT010000124.1:3356-8151 GCA_021809995.1 Actinomycetes bacterium | reverse complement strand
CTGGCCGGCGGCGCGGCCGCCGGGGTCGGGCTGGCGCTGCCCTTCGCCCTCCCCTCGCTGCAGGTGACGACGCACTCGGTCCGGGCCAAGGCGACCTTCTCCCAGGCCATCCCCGCCCACGTCCTCAACTACCTCGTCTTCCAGGGGTTCGACGGCCTGCCGCTCACGTCGCACGGACGTCCCATCACCTCCAGCACCCTCTTCGGGCTCAGCCTCTACTACCCCGAGACCGCCGCCTACGTCGGGGTGGCCGCCCTCGTGCTCGCGGCGGTCGCGCTCGGCCTGCGCCGCCGCAGCTCCGTTGTGTGGGCGCTCGCCACCGTGGCGGTGGCCAGCCTGCTGCTGGTCTTCGTCCAGCCCGTCGACCGGGTCGCCGAGGCGCTCCCGCTCGTGGGACGGGTGCAGTGGGCCCGCGGCCTGATGCCGCTCGCCTTCTCGGTCTCCGTGCTGGCCGGCGTCGGCGTCGACGCGGTGGTCCGGCACCCCGACCGGCGGCGGGTGGCACGCTGGCTCGGCTGGGGCTTCCTCGTCGCCACCGTCGCCGTCGCCCTCGACTGGCTCTTCGGGCGCGGGGGGCTCACGGCCAGCCAGCGCTCGGTGCGCTCGCACAGCTTCCTCTGGCCGGCCGTCGAGCTCGCCGTCGGACTGGCGACCGCCGGCGCCCTGTGGTGGGCCAGCAGGCGGACGGAGGCCACCGGGCCGCATGCCGGCAGCCGCGCCCAGACGGGGCGTCGACGGCTCCCGAGCGTCGGCGTCGTGGCCGGGGTCGTCCTCCTCCTCGTCCAGACTGGCTTCCTCCTCGACGCAGGAGCACCGATGGTGCAGTCGAGCCCGACGTCGTGGCCGGAGAGCCCGGTGCTCGCCGCCTACGCACGAACCGTCGGGACCGCGGTCGTGGGCTTCGGGTCGACGGTGTGCAACCTCGGCATCCAGCCCAACGACAACGGCGTCTACGGCGTCCACGAGCTCGTGGTCTACGACCCGGCCATCCCGAAGGACTACTTCCCCGCCTGGAAGGCTGCCTCGGGGCTCGGCGGCGGGGCGCCCGGGCTCAACCTCTTCTGCCCGCTGGTGACCTCGGCGTCCATCGCCCGCGAGTTCGGCGTGCGCTACGTGCTCGAGGCGGCAGGCACCCCCGGCCCGCCGGGAACCCGGTTCGTTCGCCGGCTCACCGACGAGACGCTGTGGGAGGTCCCCGGTGCCGGCTTGGCGACGGTGGCACCCCTCGTCGGCGGACGGTACCCGGCCGACACGGTGACGGGCACGCCGGTCACGGTCCACCAGCCGAGCCCGTCGCGTTGGTCGCTCACCGTGTCCACGTCGGCGCCTGCGGCGCTGCGGCTCCACCTCACCGACCTGCCGGGCTGGCACGCCACCCTCGACGGTCGGCCCCTGGCCCTCCGGCGCTACGCGGGCATGATGCTCGAGGCTCGGGTCCCTCCGGGTCGCCACCAGGTGGTGCTCTGGTACTGGCCCCAGACGCTGACCTTCGGCCTCGTCGGAGCGGGCGTCGCCTTCGTCGCGCTCGTCGCGGCGGCCGTCGTCGAGCTCAGGCGCAACCGCCGCCCGGCCCGGCCGGCCAGCAACCTGCCGGCCTGACGCACCGGCGAGCGGCGCCGTCCGGGCACCCACGGCGGTACGGTGGCGAGGTGGATGACGAGCTCGCCCAGATCGACCGGCAGATGCTCCACCTGTTCGCCCTGGTGGGCGAGGGCGTGGCCGGGGCGACCCACGCTCTCCTCTCCGGCGACCGCGAGCAGGCCAAACGGCTCGCCGAGCAGGACGAGACGGTCGACCGCCTCTACCGCGACGTCGAGGAGCGCACGCTCGCCCTGCTCACCGACAAGTCGACGTCCGAGGCCGACCTGCCGTTCCTCGTGGCCGTCGTCCGGATGCTTCCCGACCTCGAGCGCAACGGCGACCTCGCCGAGCACGTGGCCCGGCGCGCCGCCCGGGGGCTCGGGGTCGAGCTCTCCGCACGCAGCCGCGGCCTCGTCGAACGCATGGGCGAGGTCGCCGCTCACATGTGGCGCGCCACCACCGACGCGTACGCCGACCGGCTGCCGGGGGCCGCTGCCGTCGTCGACGACCTCGACGACGAGATGGACGACCTGCACGTCAGCCTCACCGTCGAGGTGGTCGCCGGCACGATGCCCCTACCCGTCGCCATCGAGCTCGCCATGGTGGCCCGCTTCTACGAGCGCTTTGGCGACCACGCCGTCAACCTCGCCAAGCGGGTCGCCTCGCTGGCGGGCGACCCCTGCGACTGAGGGGCGAGAGGCCTGTTCGGCCGCCCGGTCGTCCGGCCGAACGGGCTCAGGCGGCGGCGACGCCCGACGACAGCAGCGCCTCGGCGATCTGGACGGCGTTCAGGGCTGCCCCCTTGCGCAGGTTGTCCCCGGCCACGAAGAAGGCGAGAGCGTGCTCGCCGCCCTCGGCGCGCCGGATGCGGCCGACCAGTGACGGGTCGGTGCCGGCGGCGGCGAGCGGTGTCGGGAGGTCGGAGAGGACGACCCCGGGGGCCGACCTCAGGAGCTCGGTGGCCCGCTCGGGCGTGAGGAGCCGGGCGAACTCGGCGACGACGGCCACCGAGTGGCCCGTGAACACGGGGACGCGCACGCACGTGCACGTCACGGCCAGGTCGGGGATGTCGAGGATCTTCCGGCTCTCGTCGCGGAACTTCTGCTCCTCGTTGGTCTCGCCCGAGCCGTCCTCGACGAGCGAACCTGCGACGGGAAGCACGTTGTGGGCGATCGTCCCGGCGAAGACCGACGGTGGCGGGAACGCCACCGCGCTGCCGTCGAGGGTGAGCTCGGCGGCCCGGCCCGCCGATGCCTCGAGCTGGCTTGCGAGCTCGGCGACACCGGAACCGCCGGCCCCCGACACGGCCTGGTAGGTGGCGGCCACGAGGCGCCGGAGGCCCGCCTCGTCGTGGAGCGGCTTGAGGGCGGGCATGGCGACCATGGTCGTGCAGTTCGGGTTGGCCACGATCCCCTTGGGGACCGAGGTCAGGGCGCCCGCGTTCACCTCGGGGACGACCAGGGGCACCTCGGGGTCCATGCGCCATGCCGACGAGTTGTCGACGACGACCGCCCCGGCCGCGGCGAAGCGGGGAGCCAGCTGGCGCGACGCGGTCGCGCCGGCCGAGAAGAGGGCGATGTCGATCCCCGACGGGTCGGCCGTCGCCGCGTCCTCGACCACGACCTCCGCATCGCGAAATGCCAGCACCGTGCCCGCAGAGCGGGCCGAGGCGAAGAAGCGGACCTCGTCGACGGGGAAGGCGCGCTCGACCAGCAGGGTGCGCATGACGGCGCCGACCTGCCCGGTCGCGCCCACGACGGCGACTCGTGCCATAGGCGACAGTGTAGGAGGCCTCCCGGTGGGGCGTCGGCAGCCGCCGCCGGGCAGCAGGTCGCAGGTCCGGTGGTCAGGCGAGCTCGAAGGCGGCGTGCAGGGCCTGGACGGCGGCTTCGGCCCTGTCCGCCCGCACCATGCACGAGATGCGGATCGACGAGGTCGAGATCATCTCGATGTTGATGCCCTCGGCGGCGAGGGTCTCGAAGGTCCGGGCGGTCACGCCTGGGTGGGTCTTCATGCCCGCTCCGATGAGGGAGACCCGGGCGACCTGGTCGTCGGTGGTCACACCGGTGGCACCGATCTCGGGGACGAGCCCGGCCGCCACCTCGGCGCTCACCGCCAGGTCGGCGCCCGGCACGGTGAAGGAGATGTCGGTGGTGCCGTCCGTCGACGTGTTCTGGACGATCATGTCGACGTTCACGTTGCGGTCGGCAAGCGCTCGGAAGAGCCGGGCGGCGAGGCCGGGGCGGTCGGGCACCCGGGTGACGGTCACCTTGGCCTCGGAGAGGTCGTGGGTGACTGCGGTGACCATGGCCTGTTCCATCTCTGGGTCCTCCTCCCCCACCCAGGTGCCGGGCTCCCAGGTGAAGCTCGAGCGCACGTGGAGGGGCACGTGGTGGTTGCGGGCGAACTCGACGGAGCGCAGCGCGAGGACCCGTCCGCCGGTGGCGGCGATCTCGAGCATCTCCTCGAAGCTGACCCGGGGGAGCCTGCGAGCCTCGGGGACGATGCGCGGGTCGCTGGTGAACACGCCGGGCACGTCGGTGTAGATCTCGCAGGCGTCCGCTCCGAGGGCGGCGGCGAGGGCGACGGCGGTCGTGTCGGAGCCCCCCCGGCCGAGGGTGGTGACGTCGTTGGCCGTCGAGACGCCCTGGAACCCGGCGACGACGGGCACGCCGCCCGCGGCGAGGGTCAGGCGGAGCCGATCGCCCTTGACCTCGAGGATCTTCGCCCGGGTGTGGACCTCGTCGGTCACGATGCCGGCCTGGCTGCCGGTGAAGGAGGTGGCCGGGACACCGAGGTCGGCGAGCGCCATGCACAAGAGCGCCATCGAGATGCGCTCGCCGGCGCTCAGCAGCATGTCGACCTCGCGGGCCGGCTGGGTGGCGCTCACGTCGGCGGCCAGGCGGACCAGCTCGTCGGTGGTCTTGCCCATGGCGCTCACCACCACGACCACGTCGTTGCCGTCACGGCGGGACCGGGCGACGTGGTCGGCCACGGCGCGGATGCGCTCGGCGTCGGCGACCGAGGTGCCGCCGAACTTCTGGACGACCAGGGGCATGGCCCGCCAGGCTACCGGCTGCGACGGGGCCAGCGGCCCGTCCGGACAGCGCCCCGCCTCGGGTGCGGGCCAGCTCGGGCGCGGGCCAGCTCCGGCGCGGCAGGCGGTCCGGCACGACCGGCTACCCTTGGGCGCCGTGTCCACCGCCGCCAAGCG
>JAJZJT010000124.1:0-3346 GCA_021809995.1 Actinomycetes bacterium | reverse complement strand
AGCGTCAGCGCAAGAAGGCCGCACGCCAGGCCCGTATCGAGGCCGAGCAACGGGCGGCCAAGCGGCGGCGCTCCCTGCGCCGCTCGGTGATCGTGGTGGTGGTGCTCGCGGCCATCGGCGGGATCTCCTACGCGGTCATCGGTGGCTCGCACGCCAAGAAGTCCACCACCACGACGGCGAAGACCTTGACCACCCTCCCCGGCCAGGTCGGGCCGTTCGGTGGCACGGGCGGCTCGGGCGACAGGAGCCCGGCGGCCATCACGACCGCTGCCCACTGCCCGTCCAACCTGAGCGCCACGTTGAACAAGCCGAGCTGGACCAAGGCGCCGCTGTTCACCCTCGACGTGGCGAAGACCTACACGGCGCGGGTGACGACCGACGTGGGCAGCTTCACCATCGCCCTCGACACCAAGCAGGCGCCCATCGCGGTGAACAACTTCGTGTTCCTCGCCCGCCAGCACTTCTACGACTGCGTGGTCTTCCACCGGGTCATCCAGGGCTTCATGGACCAGACGGGCGACCCGACCGGCACGGGGTCGGGCGGCCCCGGCTACCAGTTCACGGAGAAGGGACCGGCCAAGGCCACCCCCCAGTACCCGGTGGGATCGGTGGCCATGGCGAACGCGAACAACCCGCCGACCACCGACCCGACCACGAACGGCAGCCAGTTCTTCGTCGTGACCGGCCCCGCCGGCGAGTCGCTGCCCCCCGACTACGTGCTCTTCGGCCACGTCACCTCGGGGATGAGCGTCCTGCAGACCATCAACGCCGACGGAGCGCCGTCGACGAACCAGCAGGGGACGCCGAAGGTGCTGCACCGGATCATCTCGGTGACGATCTCGACGTCGTGACGCCCCGAGCCCGGGCCGGGGGCCGACGGTGCCTGGCACCGCCGGCCGACCGTGGTCGGGGTCTCCCGATGTCCGACCGACGACAGCAGCGCCCGACCGACTGCGCCCATCACCGACCAGCCGTTACCACAGGAGGACCGACATGAGCCCCGCCATCCCCGAGCCCGACGGCTCGAGCCCCAAGACCCAGCACTTCGACGGGCCGCCGCCCATGGTCATCGACCCGGCGAAGCGGTACACGGCCGAGCTCGCCACCTCCAAGGGGACGATGACCATCGCCCTCGACCCGGTGGCGGCGCCCAAGACCGTCAACAACTTCGTCTTCCTCGCCCGCTGGCACTACTTCGACGGGATCGTGTTCCACCGGATCATCCCGGGGTTCGTCCTCCAGGGCGGTGACCCCCAGGGGACCGGCACGGGCGGCCCCGGCTACCGCTTCGAGGACGAGCTGCCACCCGCCGGTCGCTACGAGGTGGGGTCGCTGGCCATGGCGAACGCCGGGCCCGACACCAACGGCAGCCAGTTCTTCGTCATCTCTGGGCCCGACGGGGTCCGCCTCCCGCCCAGCTACTCGCTCTTCGGCAAGGTCGTGAAGGGCCTCGACGTGGTGGCGGCCATCGACGCCGTCGGGTCGCGCTCGGGCAAGCCGACCGAGCGGGTCGTCATCGAGTCGGTGACAATCACCGAGGCCGACTGACCCGACGGGCCGGTAGCTCGGCGAGCATCCACCACGGCGTGACGACGTCCGCCGGACTCGAGAGGGCCCGGCCCTCGAAAGCGTCGTAGGCTGTGGACGTGGGGAGGGGGGACCTCCGGTTCGTCGGGAGCGCGGCACTCGCGCGAATGGTGGCAACCGGCTTCGGCTTGGTGCGCGCCCTCGTCACGACGATCCTCGCCATCCGCCTGTTCGGCTCGGACCTCTACGGCCTCATCGCCTACGGCCTCTCGGCGATCGACGTCGTCGGCTCGATCGTCGGAGGGCTCCCCACGGCCACGCTCCGGTCCGTCACCCGGATGGGCGCGGACGACGACGGCGGGGGACTCCGCCACCTCTTCAGCGCCATCGGGACAGTCGTGCTCGCCATCGCCGCGGTGGGCGGTTCGCTCGTCGTGGCGCTCCTCGTCGTCCGAGGCGGCCCGCCCCTCCACGCTCGCCTCCTCCTCGGAGCGGGACTCGGCCTCGTGCTGGTCGCCCGCTTCGCGACCAACCAGGTCTTCGCCGTAGCCCAGGGCATGCGGCACGCCGTGGCCATGGAGGTCCCGAGGTTCGTCCTGGCGCTTGCCCAGACGGCCGTGGTCGTCACGCTTTTCGTCATGGGGCGCCCGAGCCTCTCCCTGTTCGGAGGCGGGCTCCTCGTCACAGGGGTCGTCGGGCTGGTCGCCTCGTGGCTCGTGGTACGCGCTGTCGTACCCGCTGACAAGCGGACACTTCGCCTGTCGCCGCGCCACGCGTACCACTACACACGCGAAGGCGTACCGTACGCACTGTCCGGCATGGCCATTTCCGCTCTCGTCAGCTTCGACGTCGTGGCGCTGGGGCTCTTCCGGCCATCCGGCGAGGTCGGTCGTTACCAACCCGCCATGCGCATCGAGAGCGCCCTGCTGGCGTCGCCCATGACCTTCCTCGCCACCGGGTTCCTGCCGGCTGCGATCGAGATCCACAGCCGCGGCTCGAACCAGGAGCTGTTCGACCTCTACGCCGTCGTCTCGAAGATCGCGTATACCGTGACGTTCCCGTTCGCCATCGTCCTCGCTGCCTTCCCGACCGAGATCCTCCAGGCGGTCGTCGGCAAGCAGAACTCGACCACGCCCGAGGTCATCTGGGTGCTGATCGGCGGCTCGGTCCTCGAGCTGTGCTTCGGGATGAACACGGGAGCCGTCCTGGCGGCCTGCGGGCGCCGGACGATCACCACGGTCTACGCCGTCGGCTTCGCGGCGATGATCTCCCTGACGCTCGTCCTCGTGCCGTTCTACGGACAATTGGGCGCGGCGGTAGCCCTCGGCATCGCCGGGTTGACCCTCAACGTCGCGCTCTCGACCTCCCTGTACCGGGAGACCGGCATCCATCCGCTCCGTCTCGACATGCTCGCCGTCGCGCTCTCCTCGTCCGTCGTTGCGTCGGCCGTCCTCGTAGCGGTCCACCTGCTCGCCTCGTGGAGCCTCGCCGCCCGGATCGCGCTCGCGGTCGCCACCTCCGCCGCCTGGGTCGTCTTCGTCTTCGGGACGCGGCTCGTCCGGGTCGAAGACGTCCGAGGGATGCTCCCAGGGCGCCGGCGTGCTGCAGAGACCGCCCCCGCCCCCGCCCCCGGCACCGGCACCGGCACCGGCACCGGCACCGGCACCGGCACCGGCACCGGCACCGGCACCGACACCGACCAGGCGGTTACAGCCGCCGACGGCACTCCGGTCCCATGAGCCGGGACGGCTCACGCCCACCGTCCTTCCGGAGAGACCGGTGCACTCACAGGTCGTCGTCCGAGCCCGGGGCGGGGCTG
>JAJZJT010000123.1 GCA_021809995.1 Actinomycetes bacterium | reverse complement strand
CCTGTTGGCGGGTCTCGAGGTGGACGGTCCTGGCCACGCCGGCCGGCGTCCGCTCGGCGTGGCGCTCCTGACCGGTCGGACCCCGGCGTCCGAGCGCGCGCGACTGCGGGCCGGGTTGGCCGACGGATCGGTGGACGTGGTCGTCGGCACGCACGCGCTGCTCACCGACGACGTGGCGTTCCGCTCGCTCGGCGTCGCCGTGGTGGACGAGCAGCACCGCTTCGGGGTCGAGCAGCGGGCGGCGCTGCGTGCCAAGGGTGGGCTGGGCGCCGAGGCGGGGCCGGAGCCCGACCTGCTCGTCATGACGGCGACGCCCATCCCCCGGACGGCGGCGATGGTGCTCTTCGGCGACCTCGACCTGACGGTCATCGACGAGCTCCCGCCGGGGCGTGTGCCTGTCGAGACGACCTGGGCGCGCACGCCGCTCGAGGTCACCGCCGCCTGGTCCCGTGTCCGCGAGGAGGTGGCAGCCGGTCACCGGGCGTTCGTGATCTGCCCCCTGGTCGAGGACTCCGAGCGAGTGGAGGCCCGTTCGGCCGTCGAGGAGGCGGACCGGCTCGCCACCGACGAGCTGGCGGGACTGCGGGTCGGGCTCCTGCACGGTCAGCTGCGGCCGGCGGAGAAGCAGGCTGCCATGGGCGCCTTTCGGCGCGGCGATCTCGACGTCCTCGTGGCCACGACGGTCGTCGAGGTCGGCGTCGACGTCCCCGAGGCCACCGTCATCGTCGTCGAGTCGGCCGATCGCTTCGGGATCGCCCAGCTCCACCAGCTGAGGGGCAGGGTCGGGCGTGGCGGCGATCCGTCGTGGTGCTACCTCCTCGCCGAGGACCCGAGCCCCGAGGGCGAGACGCGCCTCGGCGCCCTCGAGGCCTCGACGGACGGCTTCGCGCTGGCCGACGTCGACCTGTCGCTGCGCGGCGAGGGGACGCTGCTGGGCGCCCGGCAGCAGGGACGAAGCGACCTCAAGCTGGCGCGCCTGCTCGAGGACGCGGACCTCGTGGTGGCGGCCAGGGAGGTCGCGGACGCACTTGTCGCCGACGACCCCTCCCTCGAGCGGGCACCGCTGCTCGTCGACGAGCTCCGCCTGTTCGTCGACGACGACGACGCCGAGTTCTTGGTGAAGAGCTGACCGAGCATGCCGTCCGTCGGCCCTGCCGACGGGGCGACCGGGCGAGCGCGCGCCTCCCGACCGCTACCGGCCGGTAGGCTCGGACGGTGCGCGTGATCGGAGGTGAGCTGCGAGGGAGGAAGCTCGCCGCTCCCGCGCACGCCGGCCTGCGGCCGACCTCGGATCGCGTGCGCGAAGCGGTCTTCGACATCCTCTTCAGCCTGGGCGGCGTCGGCGGGGCTCGGGTGGCCGACCTCTTCGCCGGCAGCGGCGCCCTCGGCATCGAGGCGCTCTCGCGCGGCGCGAGCTCGGTGACCTTCGTCGAACGCGACTCGACGACCATCGCCGGCCTGCGCCGGAACCTCGGGGCGGTCGGCCTCGACGGCGCCGAGCGGTCGGGGACGGCGCTGGTCGTGCGGGCCGACGCGGTCGCGTGGGCCGCGACCACCGATGCCCGCTACGACATCGTCCTGTGCGACCCGCCCTATGCGTTCACGGCGTGGGCCTCGTTGCTCGCCGCCCTCCGCGCCGACGTCGCCGTGCTCGAGAGCGCACGCGAGCCCGAGCTCCCGGCGGGCTGGGCGTTCCTCCGGTCGCGCCGGTACGGCGGTACGCTCGTCACCGTGGCCCGGTCCGACCGGGCGCCCGTGCCGGTGAAAGGTGCTTGGTGAAGATCGCGCTCATCCCGGGTTCGTTCGACCCGGTGCACAACGGACATCTCGAGGTGGTCGAGCGGGCCTCCCGTCTGTTCGACGAGGTGGTGGTCGCCGCCCTGCGCAACCCGCAGAAGAGCGAGTCCCTCTTCGACCTCGACGAGCGTCGCACGATGCTCGAGGAGTCCCTCTCGCACCTGTCGAACGTCCGCATCGTGTCGGTGTCGACGTTGGTCGTCAACGTCGCCCGCGATGTCGGGGCCACCGTGATCGTCAAGGGCCTGCGCGCCGTGTCGGACTTCGAGAACGAGCTGCAGATGGCCCAGATGAACCGGGAGCTCTCCGGGGTGGAGACCCTGTTCATCCCGACGAGCTCGGCGCACTCCTTCATCGCCTCGCGCCTCCTGCGCGAGGTGGCGCGTTTCGGCGGCGACGTGACCGGCTTCGTGCCCAAGGTCGTGGCGCAGCGGCTCGAGGAGAAATTCTCTGGTGAGTGACGTGTTCGACGACCTGGAGGAGCGGAGGGCGCTCGGGGAGCGCCACGACGCCGAGGAGCTCGTGCGCACCGTGCTCGAGCTCGTCTTGAACGCCAAGGCGATGCCGTTGTCGGCCTCGGTCCTCGTCTCCCGCGACGAGGTCGCCGAGCTCCTCCAGGAGGCGCTCGAGCGGATGCCCGAGGAGCTCCGCCAGGCACGGTGGCTGCTCAAGGAGCGCGACGCCTTCCTGGCCGACCGCCAGCGCGAGGCCGACGCGCTTCTCGAGGAGGTGAAGGTGCAGGCCGAGCGCATGGTCCAGCGGACGGAGATCGTGCGCCAGGCCAACCTCGCCGCCCAGCGGATCGTGGACGACGCCAACGAGGAGGCCCGCCGCCTCCGCCACGAGGCAGAGGACTACGCGGACCAGAAGCTGGCCAGCTTCGAGATCGTGCTCGACCGCACCCTCAAGACGGTGCAGGCCGGTCGGGAGAAGCTCCGGGTCACGCCGCTCCAGCAGGACGAGCCGGGTGACGACGAGGCACCCGAGGAGCTTGGCGGGGCGATCGGCTGGGACGACGCCACCGAGGAGACCTCGGCTCCCCAGTCGGCAGGCGAGCCCGACACCTTCTTCGACCAGGACCTCGACTGACACCACCGTTCGCCCACGATCGGTCCAGGCCGTTCCTCGTCGGGGTCGCCGCCCTCCGGCGGGCGGGAGGCTCCGGTCGTCACGTCGAGGTCCACGCCCCGCTCGCCGATCTGGCAGTGCTGTCGGCGTCCGTGCCCGACGACGCCGACGTCGAGGTCTCGGTCGAGCTCTCGTCCTACCCGGGCGGGGTCATGGCCGCCGGGACGGTGTCGGCACCCTGGAAGGGGGAGTGCCGGCGCTGTGGCGGGCCGGTCGGCGGCCGGCTCGCCGTCGGCGTCCGTGAGCGGTTCGAGCCGGGGACGGCAGCGGGCGTGACGAGGGACGACGGGGACGCCTACGAGCTCGGTGACGACGTCGTCGACCTCGAGCCCCTCGCCCGTGACGCCCTGCTCCTCGAGCTGCCGCTCGCCCCGCTGTGCGCCGACGCGTGCCGGGGGCTGTGCCCCCGCTGCGGTGCCGACCTCAACGCCGGCGACTGCAGCTGTCCGGCGGACGTCGACCCTCGCTGGTCGGCCCTCGACCAGTTGCGCAGCCCCCAGGGCGGGTGAGCGGGAGCCGGCACCGCCGGGCACCCCTCGGGCGGGCGGGTGAGCGGACCGTTCCGGCTCGACTACCATCAGCGCCCTATGGCCGTCCCCAAGAAGAAGACCTCCAAGGCGAAGAGCCGGAGCCGCCGGGCATCCAATTGGGTGCTGCGCCCGCCGTCCCGCTCGGTCTGCCCGCAGTGCTCGTCCGCCAAGCTCCCCCACGTGGTCTGCCCGAACTGCGGCTGGTACAAGGGGCGCCAGGCGCTCGACGTCGACTGATGGCCAGGCGGCGGGAGCGGCCCACGGGCGACGCGTTCCGTTCGCTCCCGGTCGCCGTCGACGCCATGGGCGGTGACCACGCGCCCGGCGCCGTGGTCGACGGGGCGCGCCAGGTCGCCAGCGCGGGCGGCATCGGCGTCCTGCTGGTCGGGCCCGATGGGGGGATGGGGGACACGGGCGGGCTGCCCGTGCTCCACGCCTCCGAGGTCATCGGCATGGAGGACGACCCTGGTCAGGCGGTGCGCCGGAAGAAGGACTCGTCGCTCGTGCGGGCGGCCGAGGCCGTGCGCGACGGGCGCGCCCTCGCCATGGTGTCGGCCGGCAACACGGGTGCGGCGATGGCCGCCGCGCTCTTGCGCATGGGCCGTCTGCCCGGGGTCATCCGGCCTGCCATCGCCACGCCCATCCCCAACCCCGGTACCGGTCGACCGCCTACGGTGCTGCTCGACGCCGGCGCCAACGCCGAGTGCAGCGCGGCGATGCTCGTCCAGTTCGCCCAGATGGGAGCGGCGTTCGCCCGGCAGCGCTACGCCGTCGACCGGCCGCGGGTCGCTCTCTTGTCGATCGGCGAAGAGAAGTCGAAGGGCACGCCGCTGACGAAGGATGTCCACCGGATGCTCGACGCGGGGGTGCTCGGTGGTGAGGCGACCTTCGTCGGCAACGTGGAGGGGCGCGACTTCCTCCATGGCGCCGCCGACGTGGTCGTGACGGACGGCTTCACCGGCAACGTGGCCCTCAAGACCCTCGAGGGCTCGCTCAAGTTCCTGGTGGGCTCGCTCATGGAGGTCCTCGGGAGGCCCACCCTCTCCGACGCGGCGGCGGTCCTCCTCTCGGAGCTGGCCCCGCTGGCCACCGAGCTCGACCCCGAGGGGACCGGCGGCGCCATGCTGCTCGGTGTCGACGGCGTGTGCGTGATCAGCCACGGCTCGTCGTCGCCGAGGGCGATCGTCAACGCCATCACCGTCGCCCACGACCTGGCCGTGGCCGGCCTTGCCGACGCCGTGGCTGACGCAGTCTCGGGGGCGCTCACCGGCGCCGACGAGCCCAGCTCGGCGCCGTCCGAGCCGCCGGCCGTCGACGCCTGAGCCGCAGCGTCCGGATCGTGCCGGCGTCAGGTCGGCGTCAGGTCGGCGAGCCGAGCCGGACCGCCCGACCTTGGGCGTCGACGGCGACGCAGGCACCGGGTGCGGGGCAAGACACCGAGGTGAGCGCGTGCCCGGGGTCGACGTCCACGGCGTCCGACCATGCCGCGCCGTCGTAGCGCCAAGCCAGCCCCGTCGACCCGACGGCCACGCAGAACGTCGGCCCGGCACACGAGAGCGCGACGGGCCCGCCGGCGGGTGCGCTCGTGCCGGGCGCCCGGGCCCCGGGGAGCGGGACGGGGGCCCCCCACCCGCTGCCGTCGAAGCGCAGCGCGGTGCCCGTGCCGTCCACGGCCATGCAGAACGTGGGCGACGCGCACGAGACGGCGACCACCTGGCCGCTCGGGTCGATGGAGTCGGGCTTGCTCCACGCCGAGCCGTTCCACCGTGCGACACCCCCGTCGGCGGCCAGGCACAAGGTGGGTGACGCGCACGAGAGCGAGCTCGCCGACCCCCAGGCGCCCGCCGTCTGGGTCCACCCTGCTCCGTCGTAGCGGTAGGAGAAGCCTTCGGCATCGACGGCCATGCAGAACGTCGGCGACGCGCACGAGACGGCGCCGGGCTGGTGCGCGGCTGTCAGCGTTCCCGCGGCCTGCCAGCCCGAACCGTCGAAGCGGGCGCTCGCGCCACCTGCCGAGACCGCCAGGCAGAACCGCGGAGCCGGGCACGAGACGACGGCGGCGGGGCCGGACGCGGGGGGCGGACCGCCGAAGCCCGGCAGAGGTAGCGGGCCGTTCCAGCGCGAGCCCGTCGAGGTGAACGCCGCGGTGCCGGTCACCGCGCTGCAGTCGGAGGGTGTCGCGCACGACACCTGGTCGAGCGCCCCGTTGGCGACGGGCACCGGCGCGGACCAGCCGGCCGCCTGGGCGGGCGTCGTCGTGCGCGTCGGTGCCGGTGCGGTCGGCGGCGACGCCGCCCTCGTGCAGCCGGCCACGACGACTGCAGCCACGACGACGGCTACGGTGCCGGCCAGCGCTCGGTGGCCGCCGTCTCGGCCGAGCCGAGACCGGACGGCGCGCCGGGCCGCCGTGCCGCCTCCGGACGACCGCTTTCGCGACGACGTCCGGAGGACAGGAGCGGGGTGCGTGCTCAGCGCCGGAGGAGGTCCTTCGCGATGTGGGTCACCTGGATCTCGTCGGTGCCGGCGTAGATCTGGAACACCTTGGCGTCCCGGGCCAGCTGCTCGACCCGGTACTCGGCCATGTAGCCGTTGCCGCCGAAGAGCTGCACGGCCTCCATCGCCACCTCGGAGGCGGCCTGGGCCGAGTAGAGCTTCATCGCCGAGGCTTCGGCGAGGGTCAGGCTCTTGCCGGCGGCCGAGAGCTCGATGTGGCGGAACACGAGGTTCTGCACATTGAGGCGGGCGACCTCCATCTTCGCCAGCTTCAGCTGGATGAGCTGGCGGTCTCCGATGGGCTGGCCCCACAGCATGCGGTCCTTCGCGTAGGCGACCGAGAGGGCCAGGCACTCCTCGATCACGCCGAGCGCCATGGCGGCGACGCCTGCCCGTTCGGTGACGAAGTTGTCCTTGGCCGACTCGCGCCCCCCACCGTCTCGCTCCTCCTCGGTCTCGCCGAGCAACCGGTCCCGTCCGACCCGCACGTCGGAGAGGAACAGCTCGCCGGTCGGCGAGGAGTGGAGGCCCATCTTGCGGAACGGCTTGGACTGCTCGAGGCCAGGCAGGCCGCGGTCGAGGACGAAGGTGAGCACCTTCCGGTCGCGTACGGGGATGTCCGAGCCGTCGTCGAGCTTGGCGTAGAAGACGATGGTGTCGGCGTAGGGGCCGTTCGTGATGAACGTCTTGTTGCCGTTCAGGACGTACTCGTCGCCGTCGCGCCGTGCCGTCGCCAGCATGCCGCCGAGGGCGTCCGATCCCGAGCCCGGCTCGGTGATCGCCCACGCCCCGATCTTGTCGAGGGTCAGCAGGTCGAGCCCCCATCGTTCCATCTGTGCCGGGGTGCCTCGCTTCATGATCGTCCCGGCGGCGAGCCCGACGCTCACGCCCATGGCGGTCACGATGCCGGGGCAGTAGCGGCACAGCTCGACGATGGGGATGAGCGTCATGGCCGCGGCCCCGCCGTCGCCGGCGCCCTCCTCACGTCGGGGAGCGCCGTCGGAGCGGCCCGACCGGGCCCGTTCGACCTGACGGGCGAAGCGGTCGCGGGCCACCGCGTCCATGCCGAAGGTGGTGTACAGCTTGCGGATGATGTCGTAGGGGGGCAGGTCCCCGTGCTCGAGCGCCTCGACGTTCGGGGCGACCTCGGCGTCGACGAACCGTCGGACGGCGTCCCGCACCATCTGCTGCTCTTGCGACCACTCGAACATGTGCGCTCCTCGTCGTCGACGGGGCTCGCTGCACCTGCGGCCCCCCTGGGCGTCGCCCAAGCACGGCGACGCCGCGAGGCTAGCGGTGCCGGCGGGGGTCACCGGCGCCGTGCACCGGCCTCGGGACCTGCGCCCTACAGTCGACGCATGTTCCCCCGACGACGAGACGGTGGCGCCCGGACGACGCCGTTCGAGCGGTGGGGCGGCCAGCCGTTCTTCGACTCGCTCGTCGAGCGGTTCTACGAGGGCGTGGCCGAGGACCCGCTGCTGCGCCACCTCTACCCCGACGACCTGTCGGGCTCCAAGCGTCATCTCGCCCTGTTCCTCGCCCAATTCTGGGGTGGGCCCGAGATCTACAACGAGGAACGTGGGCATCCCCGGCTGCGGCTCCGACACGCCCCGTTCCCGATCGGGCCTGCCGAGTCCGAGGCCTGGCTCCGGCACATGACCGCGGCCGTCGGCGAGTCAGGGCTTTCCGACGGGGACGCCCGCGACCTGCTGGACTACCTCGCGGGTGCGGCCCGGAGCCTGGTCAACGCACCCGGCTGACCCTGTCCCTGTGCCGGCTCCCGGTCGCCCCGGTCGGACCTGGACGACCCCGCCGGCCCGGGTGCCCGCGCCGGGACGGACGGCTAGCCTGCGGCCGTGACCACCGATGAGCTGATCTCCCGTGCCTGCCCGCTGATCAACGATCTCGGCTACCGCTACTACTTCGTCCCCGAAACGCGGGCGCAGGGCGAGGCGCTCGGGCTCGACGTCTTCCAGTTCTACTTCCTCGGGCGGGGGGGCGCCCTCGGCGATGTCGACGCGGCCGTGGTCCACAGCGCCTTCGGCTACTTCAACCCCGCCGTCGTCGAGGCCATGTGGGCCAGTGGGAGCGAGAAGGTCTCGCCCCGCGATGCCGCCGCCGCCCACTTCGCCTGCGCGGCCGCGCTCGGGCGGTCCCGTCTGGCCGGTCTCACCGGTCTGCCCGAGTTCTGCGCGGCGGCCGAG